>JAFVRI010000018.1 GCA_017504335.1 Clostridia bacterium | reverse complement strand
CCCGAGATCATGATTCCTCTGGTTGGCGACGTGAAGGAGCTGAAGTACGTGAAGGCAGTTGTTGTTGCAACCGCTGACGCTGAACTGGCTGCTGCAGGTGTAAAGCTTGACTACGAGGTTGGTACCATGATCGAGATCCCCAGAGCATGCCTGACCGCTGATGAGATCGCTGCCAACGCAGACTTCTTCTGCTTCGGTACCAACGACCTGACTCAGATGACCTTCGGCTTCTCTCGTGACGATGCAGGTAAGTTCCTGAACGCATACTATGATGCGAAGATCTTCGAGAACGATCCCTTCGCTAAGCTGGACCAGAACGGTGTTGGCAAGCTGATGGATATGGCTCTGAAGCTGGGCAGACCCGCAAACAAGAACCTCCACGTAGGTATCTGCGGTGAGCACGGTGGTGACCCCGCATCCGTTGAGTTCTGCCACAAGCTGGGACTTGACTACGTATCCTGCTCTCCCTTCCGTGTACCGATCGCACGCCTCGCTGCTGCACAGGCTGCACTGAAGTAATTCGGAAGTAATCGACAGGTTACACCAAACAATAAAAATCGACGGTTTCAATGATGAGTGATCCTCATTGGAACCGTCTTTTTTTATGAAATTTCTTATCAAAAGAAACATATCCACGTTATTTTTGAGTGGGTAGGACCTTATCGTACCCAAGCACAAACCGATCTGCAATACAAAAATCCATATTTTGATATTCGTTTCTCCATGTTCTTTTTCGCCAAATTATATTATAATGAAATGGATGTAGAATATCCACAAGGAGATCGCTATGAAACAAATGTACATGATCGGAAATACGCATTTCGACCCGGTTTGGCTTTGGCGTTGGGATGAAGCCATGGCATCCATCCGCGCCACCTTTCGCTCGGCTTTGGATCGAATGAAGGAAGATCCCGAATTCGTATACTCTTTTGCCACACCTCCCGTATTTGAATGGATCCGCAAGACCGATCCTTCTCTCTTTGAAGAGATCAAAGAGCGGGTAGCTGAAGGACGCTGGGAGTTGGGAGAGGGTTGGTGGCTTCAACCCGATTGCTATTCCGCATCGGGAGAAAGTTACGTTCGACAGGGCTTGTACGGTCAGCGATATTTGAAGGATACCTTCGGCAAATACGCCGATTGTGTATTCAATATCGACAGCTTCGGACATAGCCCCATGCTTCCCCAGATTCTCAAGAAAAGCGGAATTTCGTCCTATTGCTTTGTACGACCGGAACCCCGTCATATTGAATTAGAGCATGCCTTCTTCCGTTGGAGAAGCCCCGACGGAAGTGAGGTTCCCACCTATCGCGCTTATCATGCATACCGTGATGATGTCCGCAAGAATTTTGAAGAATGGGACGGAAAAGAGGATGCCCTCATTGTGTTCGGCGTCACCGACCACGGAGGTGCTCCTACCAAAGAAGCACTTGCAGCCATTCGCGAAAACAAGGATGCGCACTGCTCTTCCATTCATGACTTTTTTGAAGGAAGAACCACCGATTACGTTGTAACCGAGGAACTTTTAACGGGAGATTTCGGGCCGTATTCCAATTACAGCAAAATCAAAAAATTAAATCGCATTGCGGAACATGCCGTTCTGAATGCAGAAAAGAGTACGTGGATTTCCGGGCAAACAGAAAAGGAAAAGCTTACCGATTGTTGGAAGGATATTCTCTTCAATCAATTCCACGATATTTTGGGCGGTGCTTGCATTAAGGATGCCTACATTGATGCGAAAAACCAGTTGGGTCGAGCCATTTCCACCGCCAATGAAGCTCTTCATTTCAATCTGCAATTTGTGACAAAGGATATTCAGATGCTCGGAACAAACCCCGAAACCATCTGGAACCTGGTGGTATGGAACCTGAACGGATCCCCTTATGACGGTTATATTGAGGCCGAGGTACAATGGGCACATGAATTTCCTTGGTATGACAAGGGACTGTGTCTGGAGGATGCCGAGGGAGTTCGTTATCCCTGCCAGATCATCCGTGAAAAATCGGTCATTCCCCGCTTCCGCTCCCGCATGATCTTCCGCGCCGAAATTCCATCCATGGGATATAAGGTATTCAAGCTTATCAAAACCGAAGAAGAGCTTGTCAAACCCGTAATCGATCCCTTCCTAATCGAAACCAACCGACTGACGGTAAAATTCTCAAAGGACGGATGGATCGAGAGCATTTTGGACAAGCAAAACGGAAAGCTCCGAAACGGAAAGACACTTTATCCTGTTTGTTATCAGGATCTTGGCGATACCTGGTGCTTCAACATCGAGCATTACGAGGAGACCCCCATTTTCTTCACCTTTGAAGGCTTTAAGGTGATCGAGGCGGGAAATCAGCTGACCGAGATCAAGGGCGTCTATCGAATGGGAGAATCCAAGCTGGAAATGTATTACCGCTTCTACAAGGACACCGCCTATTTTGATCTTCGCTACCGTGTGATCTGGGACGAGAAGCATATGGTATTGAAGCTGGAAAGTGATGTGCAGAATCCGAAGCATACAGTTGCCGTTCCCGGCGGTGCTGTAGAACGTGGCGAGCATCAAGCCGATGTTCCCCTTGGCGCTTGGATCTCTTGTGATCGTTTTACACTCACAGCCGATTCTGTTTTTGCTTATTCCATGCATCATAACACACTCGGTCTGACTCTTTTGAGAAGTCCTATTTACGGTGATCTCCGCATCGGTGAGCTTGACGATTCTATCGATTATGACATTATCGACCGCGGAATTGTGGAAGGACGCCTTCGTTTCTCCTTGGAGAAAGAGGTACAGCATTTTGCCGAAGCCTTCCAAAATCCTCCTATCGTCATTGATGAATGCAATCATAACGGCTCACTTCCATACGAAAAAAGCTATTTTTCGATAGATGATCCTTGTGTTGATCTTATGGCGTTGAAGTATGCCGAGGACAGCTCGGACACGCTTCTTCGTTTGTCCGAATCGGACGGCAATCACCACCGTGTCACTTTAACGATAGTGGATCAGGTACATCAAGTAGATCTGAATCCTTATGAGATCAAAACACTCAAAGAGGAAAACAACACGTTGATCGAAGTCGACATGTTAGAAAGAACAATGAAAAAATAAGGAGAAAGAACCATGAAACGATCTGAACTCAACCAAATTATGAAGGACGCTG
>JAFVRI010000110.1 GCA_017504335.1 Clostridia bacterium | reverse complement strand
GTCGATCCCATAAGATCACGCCGATCACGGCAGGCGCGATAATCACAAGAGAGGCAAGAATTACCTTCCATTTATTGTTTTTGATCATCTTCACGTTCTCCTTTCAATTCGGAGATCCAAAGCAGGATCTCCTCCAATACCGACGCATTCAATTCATAATAAATAAATTTGCCTTCACGGCAATCGCGGATCAGCTCCGCATCCTTCAAGACCGACAGATGGCGGGAAATGGACGCCCCCGTCACGTCGAAATGCTCCACGATCTCTCCTGCCGACATCCTACCCTTTTTCAGAAGATTCAAAATCTCCCTCCGAATGGGATCGGCTAAGGCTCTCATGGTGTTTTGAATTCCCATTGGCTCTCCTTTCATTTAACATTTAACCTAAATGCTAAATGTATTATAACATTTCCCTCTTCCTTTGTCAATACTTTTTTTATTTTTTTCAAAAAAATTTTTTCCTTTGCTTTACAAATCCGTCGGTTTGTGCTATACTATGGGCTGTGCCTTGTTGCACGATTATATTTTAAGGAAGTTTTATCATATCATGACTCGCAAAAAATGGTTCGTCCGCGGCATGCGGGCGGGCATTCCCATCTCTCTCGGATATTTTGCCGTATCCATTGCTTTGGGTATTGCCGCGAAAAACGCGGGAATCACCTCCTGGCAAGCGGCATTGACCAGCCTGCTCATCAACGCGTCGGCAGGAGAATATGCCGGCTTTACCTTGATTGCCGCAAGCGCCTCTTATTTGGAGGTCACACTCATGGAGGCAGTTGCCAATGCCCGCTATCTTCTCATGTCCGCCGCGCTCTCTCAAAAGCTCAAATCGGGTGTGGGTACGGTTCAGCGCCTGTTACTTGGCTTTACAGTGACCGATGAGATCTTCGGGGTGTCCATCGCACAGCCCGAGCCTTTGGATCCCTGCTTTACATACGGCTGCTTTATCGTTTCCACCGCAGGGTGGACAAGCGGTACGTTCTTGGGTGCCATCCTCGGCGACATCCTTCCCTTGCCCGTCTTGAGCGCATTGAGTGTCGCTCTCTACGGCATGTTCGTCTCGGTCTTTGTTCCCGAAGCAAAAAAGAGCCGTGTGGTTCTTTTCCTGGTTCTCATCAGCTTCGCGCTGAGTGCCGCCGCTACGTATCTTCCCCTCATTTCGGAAATTCCCGAGGGAATCCGTGTCATCGTTCTGACGGTGGTCATTTCCTTGGCGGCAGCGATCCTCTTCCCCATCAAGGCTAAGAAGGAGGAAGAAGCGACATGAATCCCTATATTTACATCGCCTGCATGGCGGGCATCACCTTTCTCATTCGCGTCCTGCCCCTTACCCTGATCCGCAAGGAGATCAAAAACACGACCCTTCGTTCCTTTCTCTACTACGTTCCCTACGTCACCTTAGCGGTGATGACCTTCCCCTCGATCCTATCGGCGACCCAATCGCCCATCGCGGCTGCGGTGGCTCTGATCATCGCAATGGTATGCGCTTGGTTCGGGCGGAGTCTCTTCACGGTTGCCATTGTTTCTACGCTCACGGTATTTCTCCTTGAGCTGTTCTTGAAATAACTTGACAAACCTCCCCATCTGTGATAAAATAAATAAGATATAGAATATTGAAATATTTTTGTGAAGGAGTAACCCTTATGCATTGGTCAGAAGAAATTGCGCGCAGAATTATTGAGCGCAACCCTCAGAAGGAAGAATACGTCTGCGCCGCGGGTGTCAGCCCCTCCGGCTCGGTTCACATTGGAAATTTTCGTGACTTTGCCACCCCTCTTTTCGTGGTAAAGGCACTTCAGAAGCAGGGCAAAAAGGCAAGACTTCTGGTATCCTGGGACGAATTTGACCGTTGCCGCAAGATCCCTGCCAACGTACAGGCAGTGGTAGGCAGCGACTACGACAAATACATTGGCTGTCCCTACGTGGATATTCCCGACCCTTGGGGCTGTCACGAGAGCTATGCCGCTCACTTTGAGGAGGAATTTCTCAAGGGCATCGCTCCCTTTGGTATGGAGCTGGATTGCCGCTACCAGGCAGAGATGTACCGCTCGGGAAAATACACCAAGGATATCATTGAAGCCATTCAGAAGAGAGACGAGATCTTCGAAATTCTCGACTCCTTCAAGACCAAGGACAATTCCAAGTCCGAGGAGGAATTGAAGGCAGAGCACGATGCCGAAAAGGCGGTCTATTCCCCCGTCAGCATCTTCTGCCCCGAATGCCAGACCGACTTTACGAAGATCACCGCGTTCTCCGAGGACGGAACCGAGGCAGATTACACCTGCCGTTGCGGTCACTCCGCTCACTTCGATTTCAAGACCAACTTCAACTGCAAGCTGGGCTGGAAGGTAGACTGGGCCATGCGTTGGAGATACGAGCAGGTTGACTTTGAGCCGGGCGGAAAGGACCACGCCGCTCCCACGGGCTCTTACAGCAACTCCAAGATCATCTCGAAGAAGATCTTCGGCTACGATGCTCCTATTTTCCAGGGCTATGAGTTCATCGGAATCAAGGGAATGACGGGCAAGATGTCCTCGTCCTCGGGTCTGAATCTGACCCCCGATACACTCTTGAAGCTCTATCAGCCCGAGGTTCTGCTCTGGCTCTATGCCAAGACCGATCCCACCAAGGCATTTGACATCTGCTTTGACGATGGTATCCTCCGTCAGTATTTTGAATTTGACAAGATGCTCACCGATTGCCGTGAGGGTCGCGCCAACGAGCTGACACAGGATATTATGTACAACTGTCACGTAAACGGCAGAGAGCCCGCCACAGTTCCCATGGCATTGCTGGTTCAGCTCGGTTCGGTAGTCAACTTCAACGTTCCCATGCTGGAGACTGTATTCGAGAAGATCGGCACTCCCTAAAAGGAAGCCGACTTCAGCGACCGACTGGCGCGAGCAAAATTCTGGTTGGAGCAGTGTGCCCCCGATCAGGTCAATCGTCTGCGCGTGACCCGTAACTTTGAAGTATGGAACACTCTGTCCGATGAAGAAAAGAAATCGATAGAGTTGCTCCATGCGTACATTGCCAAGGGCGGATACACGCTGGATGAGTTGAACACCGAGCTTTATGCCATCCCCAAGCAGGTATTCAGCACCGAAATGACCGACAAGGAATTGAAGGCTCTGCAGGGAACCTTCTTCAAGAACGTATATAAGCTTCTCATCGACAAGGAAAGAGGACCCCGTCTCTATCTCTTCCTCTATGCCATTGAGTCCGACAAGTATGTAGGACTTCTGGACTTCTCCTACCCCGAGACCGAGGAGGAAAAGGCGGCGAATGCTCCTGTCCAAGAGGAATGCTGCCCTGCTGCGGAAGAAGAGCCCGTCAACCGTGAGCCCGATCCCGTAGAGCCCGTCAAGGAGCAGATCACTTTGGATGACTTCTCCAAGATCGACCTGCGTGTATGCAAGGTCCTCAAGGCGGAGGGCGTCCGCAAGTCGCACTCCTGTCTGAAGCTGACCTTGGATGACGGCATCGGTGAAAGAGTCATCATGTCCTCCATCAAGGAAGAGTACACCCCCGAGCAGCTCATCGGCAAAAAGATCATTGTGGTTGCCAACCTGAAGCCCCACCGCATTACCGGTGTGACCAGCCAGGGTATGCTGCTGGCCGGTACCAACAATGCCTGCGGCTGCAAGGTCATTTTTGTCGACGATATGATCCCCTGCGGCACACAAATCAAATAAGCAAAAGTGTCCGACCATGCCCGGTCGGACGCTTTTTTATACTTTTTACCATGAATTTCGGACAAAAGAGGGCTTGTAATTTTGTGTATTGATGGTAAAATTTAAAGCATGATGATATGCCCGAAAGGAGTTTTACATATGAACATTCCCAGAAGCGAACATCCCAATCCTCAGTTCTTCCGTGAAAACTGGAAAAATCTGAACGGTACTTGGGATTTTGAGATCGACTACGGCACCAGCGGCCACGAGCGCGGCATGGAAAAGCCTGACTACAAAATGAACAGCAAGATCGTTGTGCCCTTCTGCCCTGAGAGCAAGCTCTCCGGCATCGAGCACAAGGATTTTATGAACTGCGTCTGGTATCAGCGTACCATTGAAGTGACCGAGGAGCAGATGCAGGGTCGCATCATCCTGCATTTCGGCGCTGTTGATCATGAGGCATTTATCTACGTGAACGGCAAGCAGGTCGCCACCCACAAGGGCGGCTACACCGGCTTTGAAGCC
>JAFVRI010000109.1 GCA_017504335.1 Clostridia bacterium | reverse complement strand
CACCCGCCTCCGCTCCACGATAAACCGTCCTGATTTGCCATACAGATCACGGGGCGTGGGGTTTTCCTCCACCAAAATATACTGCTCCTCCTCGGTCAGAAACGACAGTTTTTCCAGAATCCTTGCGTCCATTTCACCCTTCCTTTCCGTCTTTTCTTTATTCTACCACAAATTCGGTCGGAAATCAAGCCATAAATGTCAAAAAAAGACATAAATCATGTAAAAAAACGACCTTATTTTTCCGTCTACGGTATGTTACAATATAGATGTAATATTTTAGAAAATAGGAGGATCGCACATGAACACCTATTACCTCGCCGTAGACATCGGCGCATCCTCGGGACGACACATTCTCGGATGGATGGAAAACGGAAAAATTCAACTGGAAGAGATCTACCGCTTCCCCAACGGAACGACTCTGAAGAACGGTCACCAGTGCTGGGATCACGAGGGTCTCGTCAACCACATCGTGGCAGGCTTGAAGAAGGCAAAGGAGATCGGTAAGGTTCCCTCTTACCTTGGCATTGACACCTGGGGGGTTGACTTTTTGCTCTTGGATAAGGACGGCAAGGTCATCGGAGATTCGGTAGGCTACCGCGACAAGCGCACCGAGGGAATCGACGCGAAGGTGTATGAGATCCTTCCCGAGGCTGAGCTGTATGCCCGCACGGGTATTCAGAAGCAGCTTTACAATACGGTATATCAGCTCATGGCGCTGAAGACCCAGAACCCCGAGCAGCTGGAGGCAGCCGAGACCTTCCTCATGATGCCCGACTACTTAAACTACCGTCTGACGGGTGTGGCGCATCAGGAGTACACCAATGCCACCACCGCGCAGTTGGTCAACATTGAGACGGGTGAGTGGGATCTTCCCATGATCGAGAGGCTGGGCTATCCCACGCGCCTCTTCCAAAACAAGCTGTCCATGCCCGGTGAGGTAGTCGGCAAGCTTTCTCCCGAGATCGCTCGCGAGATCGGCTATGACCTGACCGTCATTCACCCTGCGTCCCATGATACGGGCTCTGCCGTGCTGGCAGTTCCCACCAACTCCGACAACGTGGCGTACCTCAGCTCCGGCACTTGGTCGCTGATGGGCATTGAGCGTCTCATTCCCGATTCCTCTAAGGAGGCTTGCGCCCACAACTTCACCAACGAGGGCGGATACGACCGTCGCTTCCGCTATCTGAAGAACATCATGGGTCTTTGGATCATCCAGTCCATCCGCAAGGAGCTGAACGGCAAGTATTCCTTTGCCGAGCTTTGCGACATGGCAACAGCGCTGGGCGACACTCCCTACCGCATCGACGTAAACGATCACAGCTTCCTGGCTCCCGACAGCATGATGGGCGCCATCCGCGCTTACTGCAATGCCCCCGACATGCCTCTGGACCACATGCTGGTTGCGGTTTACCGTGGCCTTGCCGAATGCTATGCCGAGACCATCCGTGAGATCACCGAGATGACGGGCAAGGCGCCCGACGCGCTCCACATCATCGGCGGCGGAAGCAAGGATGACTACCTGAACGAGCTGACCGCCAAGGCGCTGGGTATTCCCGTCTATGCGGGTCCCACCGAGGCAACCGCCATCGGTAACCTGTTGGCTCAGATGCTGGGCACCGGCGTATTCGCTTCCATTGCTGAGGCAAGAGAGGCTGTATTCGCTTCCTTCGACGTAAAAAAGATCAACGCATAAATTTTGAAAATATACATAACAAAGGAGAATCATCATGAATCAGGAATATGCAATTGCAAAAGCAAAATTCGCGACCCTTGGCATTGACACCGATAAGGTGATCGACGAGCTTCGCGAGATCCCCGTATCCATGCACTGCTGGCAGGGCGATGACGTAAAGGGCTTTGACTTTGACGGAGAGCTGAGCGGCGGTATTCAGACCACCGGTAACTATCCCGGACGCGCAAGAACCCCCGATGAGCTGATGGCTGACATCGACAAGGTCATCTCTCTGGACGGCGGTAAGCACAAGCTCAACCTTCACGCTTGCTACGCCATCTTCGAGAAGGGCGAGTGGGTTGACCGCGATCAGCTGAAACCCTGTCACTTCGCAAAGTGGGTGGAGTTCGCGAAGGCACGCGGCATGGGCATCGACTTCAACCCCACCTTCTTCTCTCACCCCAAGGCAAGCGGACTGACCCTGTCCTCTCCCGATGAAGAGATCCGTACCTTCTGGGTACGTCACGGTCAGGCTTGTCTGCGCATCGCTGAGTATTTCGCGGACGAGACGGGCATTCCCTGCGTCATGAACGTATGGATCCCCGACGGCTACAAGGACATTCCCGCAGATCGCTACTCTCCCAGAGCAAGATTCGCACAGTCCATGGACGAAATTCTGGGCATCGGCTATGACCGCGAGAAGGTTCTGGTTTGCTTGGAGTCCAAGGTATTCGGCATCGGTCTGGAGTCCTACACCGTAGGCTCTGCCGAGTTCGGTCTCGGTTACGTTCTCAGCCGTGGCATCGTTCCGCTGATGGACAACGGACACTATCATCCCACCGAGGTGGTTTCCGACAAGATCTCCTCCATGCTCCTCTTCTCCAAGAAGCTGGCACTCCACGTGACCCGTTCGGTTCGTTGGGACAGTGACCACGTGATCCGTCTGGATGACGAGACCCGTGAGATCGCCAAGGAGATCGTAGCAAGCGGCAGAATCAACGACATTGCCATCGCTCTTGACTACTTTGACGCAAGCATCAACCGCATCGCCGCTTGGACCATCGGTCTGCGCAACTTCCGCAAGGCGCTTCTCATTGCCATGCTGACCCCCAACGCAGAGTTTGCAAAGCTCCAGCGTGAGGATCGCTACACCGAGCTGATGCTGCTTCAGGAGGAGCTGAAGGGCTATCCTTGGGGCGCTGTTTGGGATGAGTACTGCGCTCGCTGCGGCGTCAAGGGCGAGGACTGGTACGCTGACGTTGCTGAGTACGAGAAGAACGTACTGGCAAAGAGAGTGTAAGTTCGTTACGACTAATTTCTTACGACAAGTATTTTTTGTCGCTTTTGAAAAAGCTCCGCAAAACTTTTATACAAGATATATCTCGTTTGATTCACGGTCCTCGTCTTTGTGTAACGTGTAAACGTATGTTCTTTCTCTAAGGTAGAAATCCGTGGACGGCTGCTACGCCACCACGGATTTCTTTTTTATTTATAACGGCAGGCGATTGTTTCACGCCAGTTTCCTTGACATTTCCTCTCGTTCGTGCTATAATGGAATGGTAATTTTATGAAGGAGATTTTTCTCTACATGAGCGCGGAACAAATTCTGTTTATCATATTTGCGGTCTTCGCGGTATTGGGTGCCGCCGACCGTATCATCGGGAATCGATTTGGCGTAGGCAAGGCATTTGAACGGGGCATCATGACCATGGGTCCCTTGGCGCTTTCCATGATCGGAATGATCGTGCTGGCGCCTGTGCTTGCCAACTGGCTTCGCCCCGTGATCACACCCGTATATCAATGGCTCGGTGCCGATCCCGCCATCTTTGCGGGCTCTCTGCTTGCCTGCGACATGGGCGGCGCGCCTCTGGCGGAGGCGCTGACCGACGATCCCGCCGCGGCGGCGCGGGGGGGCTACATCGTTTCTTCCCTCTTGGGGGTCACCGTTACCTTTACCATTCCCGTGGCGATGGGGGTTCTCTCCAAGAAGGACCGTCCCTTTGCCGCCAAGGGAATCCTTTGCGGTGTGCTGACCGTTCCCGTGGGTGTGTTGGTGGGTGGACTGGCGGCAGGCTTCCCGATCCTGATGATCCTCAAAAATCTCATTCCCATTCTTCCCCTTTCCCTGCTGATTGCGTTGGGACTTTGGAAAGCGGAGCGGTTTCTCATCCGCGCCTTTACCGTATTCGGTTGGTGCATGACCGCCCTTGCTACGGTTGGCTTGCTTCTTGCCTCCCTTTCCTTCCTGCTGGATCGCACGATCCTTCCCGATATGGCTCCTCTGGATGAGGCGCTCATCACCGTCGGACGGATCGCCATTGTCCTGTCGGGTGCGTTCCCGCTCATGCATCTGCTGACCCTTTGTCTGAAAAAGCCCTTGCGCTATCTCGGCAAGCATCTCGGCATGAATGAGATCTCGGTCAGCGGTCTGCTTGCCACCTCGGTCAATTCCATCGCCACCTTTGATACCGTCAAGGAAATGGATGTCCGCGGAAAAGTGGTCAATATGGCATTTGCGGTATCCGCCGCCTTTGTCTTTGGCGACCATCTTGCCTACACGGCAGGCAATGCGCCCAAAATGCTTCTTCCCTTGATCGCCGCCAAGCTGACGGCAGGTGTCACAGCACTCTTGCTCGCCCTGTGGCTGACCTCAACCAAAGAAAAAAGAAACGAGGAAAATTCCCATGTATGATTTTCACCTGCACACCACCGTCTCCTTTGACGGAATCAGCGATGCCGCCGCCATGGCGGAGGTCGCATCCTGTCGGGGACTTCGGGAGATTTGCTTTACCGATCATGCCGACTTTCTCTACGAGAAGGGAGAGACTCAGCTGTATGATCTTCGGGAATACGCCCATGCCTATGATCATTTGGAGATCCCGGGGCTTGTCATCCGCAGAGGCACCGAGCTTGGTCTGACCGTATGGAGTGTGGAGGAATCCAAAAAATTCCTCGCCATGAGACCCTATGATTTCGTCATCGGCTCGGTTCACTACACCGAGTTCGGAGACCCCTATTATCCCGCCTTCTGGGACGGACGGTCGGGCAAGGAAGCCTTTCTGTGCTATCTGACCAAGGTCTTGAATTGCGTTCGTATTCACGACGATTTTGACGTGCTGGGTCATTTGACCTACGTTTGCAAGTCGGTACACAATCCCACCCACGAGCCCGTGAAATACGAGGATTTCCGTGAGATCACCGACGAGATCCTTCGGATTCTCGTTGCCAAGGGCAAGGGCATGGAGATCAACACCAGCGGTGTGGACAAGGCGGGGGCGATGCTTCCCTCCGCGGAATTTCTCCGTCGGTTCCGTGAGCTTGGCGGTGAGATCGTCACCGTTGGCTCGGATGCCCACGACGTATCCCGTGTGGGTCAGTACGTGGACGATGCCATCGAGCTTCTTCGGGACATCTTTGGGTATGTCTGTACCTTTGAAGGCAGAAAGCCGATCTTCCATAAGCTGTAACGAAAAAAGCCGAGTCCTTGGAGTGTCACTCTAAAGGACAGTTTTGCAAGAATACGGTATATCTCGAAAGAGGTATGCCGTATTTTGCTTTTGTGTCTACAAAAGCAGTGCTTGTCAGGAAAATTGATACGTCATAGGCGAACATAAAAAAGGCTCGTCAGATTGTCAAGCCAAGTGCAACACTTTTTTCAAAAAATCATTTGGAGACAAAAAGCCAAGGCATTTACGAGGGCGATTGTTGATCAAAGAAACAACTGCGTCTAACTGTTCT
>JAFVRI010000108.1 GCA_017504335.1 Clostridia bacterium | reverse complement strand
GGTGTAGCGGAACATGGTGGGAGTGATGTCCTGCGCCTCACCGATCAGATCCTCGCGGATGATCACAACGGTCAGACCTGCGGGAGCCATGTTCTTCTGCGCGCCTGCGTAGATCACACCGAACTTGGTTACGTCAACCGGCTCGGAGATGATGCAGGAGGACATATCGGCAACCAGGGGAATATCGCCCGTCTCGGGGATGTAGCCGTACTTGGTGCCGTAAATGGTGTTGTTGAAGCAAACGTGAACGTAGGACGCATCGGGACGGATCATATCCTTGGTTACCACGGGAATGTGGTCGAAGTTGTCCTCCTTGGTGGTGGCGATGCACTTTACGTCATAGCCCATCTTCTGCGCTTCCTTGAATGCCTTGCCGGAGAACTGACCCGAAACCACGTAGTCAGCCTTGCCGGTTCTGCCGATCAGGTTCAGGGGTACAGCCGCGAACTGGGTAGAAGCACCGCCCTGCAGGAAGAGGACCTTATAATTGTCGGGAATATTCATCAGCTTCCGCAGCATTGCCTCAGCCTCATTGATGATTGCCTCATAATCCGGAGATCGATGGGACATCTCCATGACCGACATGCCGGACTCGCCGTAGCAAACCAGCTCGGATGCTGCTTTTTCGAGAACCTCGAGGGGAAGCATGGAAGGACCCGCCGAAAAATTGTACACTCTGTTCATAACATGAACCTCCGTAAAAATATGAAAACTTTTTATTTGCAAGAAAAGGTGTCTCTTCTTGTAATTTAACTTATATTATACGATTTCTGACGGAATCCGTCAAGAGTTATCCGAGAAAAAAACGAAAAAAATCGGGATTTTCTACGTTTTGTTACAATCTTGTCAAACTTTTTATGCAATTTGTCTTTTATTTAACAAGAATGAGATCCTCCGCATAAGGCAGGGAGCGGATCCAGTCGCAAAGGGTATGCCACTCGGCAAGCTTGTGGTTGCGTCTGGCATAGTAAATATTGATGAGATTTTCATAGTTCATGCTGACGGTTCTCATCTGATTGTAGGAAGAGGGAAGAAGCTGGATCATATTGTGCCAGGGCTGACGGTTTTCCTTGTCCGCCGTAAATTTCTGACGCTCGGACTCCAAATAGGCGATGAGCGCGTCCAGAGCGGCAAGTCCGCCCTCGTCCAGACGGTCGCAGGAGAAGTCGTCCCGCTCAAATGCCTTGGTATGGATCTTATGCATGGTCGAGCAGGAATTTGCCACGGTGCCTACCTTGTAGGTGTCGAATTCCTTCCACCAGTAAAGGGGAGCGGTCAGATCCACCGAAACGAAGATCTGACGCAAAAATTTGCGGTGGTCGCTACCCGCCTTGGCAAGTCTCTTTGCAAGGTCCAGATCGTTTTCGCCGAGAATATAGTTGCCGTGTTCGTCATAGGAGCTGTCCATTCTTGCCCAGCTGTTCATGGGATTGCGCGCTCCGCGAATGGCATTCTCTAAATTCATGACCGATGTGCGTTCGATTTTAATCATGGCAGGCTCTCCTTAAAACTCGGAGTCCACGACCGCGCGTGTCTCAACGACGGGGAGGACGATGGGACCCACTGCCTGATGGTCGGGGTGGACGATATAGGCTTCCAGATCGGCAAGGCTGTCAAATTCGGTGAGAAGCATCACGTCATAAGAGGAATCGGTGCCCCGAAGGTCAAAGCCGACCTCCAGTCTTTTGATGGTGGGAATCAGTGCGGGAAGTGCCAAAAGGCGATCCCGTACCAGCTCCATATTCTCCTTTTTTGATCTGCCCTCGGCGGTCTCTTTGAATTTCCACATGACAACGTGTCGGATCACGGTAGTTACCTCCAAAAAAAGAATTTACGAATTATTTTAATGATAGCATATTTTCCGCGAAAAGTCAATTGACTTTTTGGATTTTATGTGGTAGAATATATGGGATCATGATATTTTTTGAAAAAAAGAGGTAATTACGTATGTTTCAAGACCGTCTTGTATCCTATTCGGGAGTTCAGCCCAGCGGCAATCTGACCATTGGCAACTATCTGGGTGCCATCCGCAACTTCTCGCTGTATTCCGAAAAATATAAATGCTTTTACTGCGTGGTGGACGAGCATGCCATTACGGTTCGTCAGAATCCCGCCGAGCTTCGCCGTCGCACCTACGAGACGCTGGCGCTTTACATGGCATGCGGACTCGACCCCGAGAAGAATACACTGTATGTACAGTCTCACGTGCACGAGCATGCCGAGCTTGCATGGATCCTCAACTGCTTTACGGGATTTGGCGAGCTGTCCCGCATGACTCAGTTCAAGGACAAGAGCCAGAAGCATGCCGACAACATCAACGCGGGACTCTTTACCTATCCCGTACTGATGGCGGCAGACATTCTGCTGTATCAGACCGACGTGGTTCCCGTGGGCATTGACCAGAAGCAGCACGTGGAGCTTTGCCGCGACATTGCGGAGCGGTTCAATCAGATCCACCCCGACACCTTTACCATCCCTGAGCCCATTGTTTCCAAGTCGGGTATGAAAATCATGTCCTTGGCGGATCCCACCAAGAAGATGTCCAAGTCCGATGAGAATGCCAATGCGGTGGTTTACATTCTGGACGACCGTGACACCATCATTCGCAAGTTCAAGCGTGCGGTGACCGATTCCGACACCTCGGTTCGCTTTGCCGAGGGCAAGGACGGCATCAACAATCTGATGACCATTTATTCCTGCTTCACGGGCAAGACCATGGAAGAGATCGAGCGGGAATTTGAGGGTCACGGCTACGGCGATTTTAAGCTCGCTGTGGGTGAGGTCTGCGCCGATGCGCTCGCTCCCGTGCAGGAAAAATTCCACGCCCTTCTCAAAGACAAGGCAGCTCTGGAAGCCCAAATGAAAAAGGGAGCAGAGGAAGCGTCCTACTACGCTCGCCGTACCCTCGGCAAGGTACAGAAGAAGCTCGGCTTTGTGAAGATCTGAGGACGCGGAGGATGCGGAGGACGCGGGTCGCTTTTGAAAAAGCTCCGCAAAACTTTTCATTACAAAATATTTCTTGACCCTTGTGCATTGTCCTCGTCATTGTGTGATGAATAGAATATTGTTTTTTCTCTGAGGTTGAAAACCGTCGGACCCTACGTCCCGACGGTTTTCTT
>JAFVRI010000107.1 GCA_017504335.1 Clostridia bacterium | reverse complement strand
GATACATCATTTCCGTAATCAAATCTAATCCCTTATGAGATGCCAGACGGGAAATTACGGAAATCATAGGAACCTCTGTGTTTTGAGGTAAGCCCACTTCCTCTTGCAATGCCTTCTTGTTTTCGTATTTCGAAGGAATTGAACGCCAAGTAAAGTTCTTGGCAATACCGGGATCTTTGGAAGGATTATAATAGGTATAATCAATTCCATTCAGAATGCCACAAATCTTTTGGGAGTTTTCCTCCAAAATTCCGTCGAGACCGTGGGAATATTCCGGCCAAAGAATTTCCTGAGCATATCGGGGACTTACCGTGCTGACCTTATCGGCACAAACGATTGCCCCCTTCATCAAATTGATGCATCCGTCGTACTCAACGATCGCACGGTCCTCCTCACCAAGCTCAAATACATCACCGAGGATGAAGAAATCGTATTTCCCCTGATACTCAATATTGTGAATGGTAAAAACGGTTTTAATATTTTCATAACCGCGGATCTGTCTGTATTTCCGATCCAAATAGACCAGGCTCAATGCAGCTTGCCAGTCATGGGCATGAATAATATCAGGATAGAATCCGATGACACCAAGCATATCAATGGCAGCCTTACAGAAAAACGCAAAGCGCTCACCGTCATCATAATTTCCGTACAATGTATCACGCTTAAAATAGTATTCGTTATCGATGAAATAGTAGGTAACTCCATCCTTCACCAAGCTCCGAACACCGCAATACTGACGACGCCAAGACAGAGAAAGCTCATATTCTGCTTCCAGCTTCATCTGATCTCTCCACTGTTGAGAGATTGCGCCGTGCAGGGGCATCACCACACGAACATCTGCCTCGCAGTTAGCGGCTTCCTGAATTGCAACCGGAAGAGATCCCAAAACATCGCCAAGACCTCCTGTCGCCGCAAAAGGCATTGCTTCAGCTCCGATAAATAAAATCTTTTTCATATATCTTCCTCTTCGTTATTGTACACGGTTCTCTTTAAATTTATACCATGCTCCCCTTCGGAATAAAGAAGGGCATAGACTCATGACCGGACAAGGCTCTACCGTCACGAATAACCACGTTTTTGTCGGTAATGACACAATTCAGGTTCACATTATCCCCGGTCACCGTATCCTGCATTAAAATCGAATTCTTTATAACGGTTCCCTTTCCTACTTTAACATTACGGAGCAAAATAGAATTTTCAACCGTTCCTTCAATTACACACCCGTCTGCCACGTAACTGTTGACTACCTTAGCACCGTCTGTATAACGGGTAGGAGCTGAATTGCGAAGTTTGGTATAAATCGGATTCGAAGGAATGTTGATCAATCCGTTTCTTGCCTCGGGGGTCAAAAGCTTCATGGAATTTGAAAAATAACTGGCAAGCGAAGTGATCTGAATAAAAATTCCTTCATATAGATAACGGAAAACTCTGATCTTGGAAAGACGCCGAGCAATGATATCATGATAAAAATCCGTATAGCCGTGAGCGCCTGCGTCGCTGATGGCATTCAACAGGAACAAACGGTTAACGATCATAATATTGGTACTGATCTCTCCGCCGATCTTTTCACCCTTGATCAGCTCTCTGACATCGGTAACAACACCCTCCTCATTGGAGGTGATAACCTTGCTGCGATCTCCAATATCCGAGGTTTCGTCTACCTTTCTGGTAACGATGGTCAGATCTGCCTGATTTTTGATATGCTCATCAATGATAGCGGACAAATCAATGTTACAAATGCAATCACAGTCGGAAAGAACGATTACATCCTCGGTGCATCGTGAAATAAAGCTGATTGCACCAATAAGAGCCTCCAGACGAGTCGTATACAGCTTCGTGCTCGCGGAATTTTCATATGTAGTAATAAAGGGAGGCAGCAGCTTAATACCGCCGGAGCGTCTGGCAAGATCCCAGTCCTTTCCTGTTCCGATGTGGTCCATCAGAGACTGATAATTATTATGTGTAATAATACCGATCTTGGTAATTCCGGAGTTTACCATATTAGACAGAGGAAAATCCACCAAACGATATCGGCAACCAAAAGGCACCGATGCCATGGTACGAATATTGGTCAATTCCGGGATAGACGAATTATGAATGTTAGAAAAAATTAATCCGGCAGCTTCCATCTTAGTTTTCCTCCTTTTTAGTGATATCCGAGAGATCCGAAATCATTTGATTATCGCCGATCTCCGTATTATCCGGAATGACAAGTCCCGACGCGATAACGGTAATTCCCTTAGCCTTCTTCTGTTCTTTGCCGATTCTACAGTTTTTGCCGACTCGAGAGCATTCATCGATAATGGAATAATTGATCTTTGCATTTTCGTCAATCACAACCGCTTCCATAATCACGGAGTTTTCAACCACAGCACCTTCCATGACGCAAACACCCGCACCGAGAACCGAATTTTTAACAGTTCCGTAAATCTCGCAGCCTTCTGTAATGGTGCTATTATCGATCTTCGCGTTGGGGCCTACATATTGAGGGGAATGTGCTTCATGGCGGGAATAAATTCTCCAATCCTCATCGTTCAAGGAGAACGCAGGCTTCTCACCGAGAATTTCCATGTTGGCTTCCCACAGCGATGCAATGGTTCCGACATCCTTCCAGTAGCCGCTGAACTCAT
>JAFVRI010000106.1 GCA_017504335.1 Clostridia bacterium | reverse complement strand
CGTCGAGGACGTCGCCCCCTACAGGATAGATATAAACGGATACATTGTCTT
This sequence comes from Clostridia bacterium, assembly GCA_017504335.1. Lineage (GTDB taxonomy): Bacteria > Bacillota > Clostridia > Oscillospirales > CAG-272 > HGM12713. Next base: position 5,918 of record JAFVRI010000106.1, on the reverse strand, counting down.
CTATTCAAATAAAAGGCATATCCGATTGTTTAATGTTGTTTTCTATGTTACGCACTCTCCCTCAGATACCTCCGCTCAGGATGATACACCATTTCATGTATGCGTGGTTTGCCCCGTTATAAAAAAAGAAGAAAACCGTCGGGACGCAGCAGGGTCCGACGGTTTTCAACCTCAGAGAAAAAACAATATTGTTTTACAAAAACAATGACGAGGAGAATGCACAAGGATCAATCAATACCTTGTATGAAAGTTTTGCGGAGCTTTTTTAAAAGCGACCCGCATCCCCCGCATCCCCCGCGTTCCTCGCGTCCCCGCGTCCTCATCACCAGTTGGTGTTCCAACGGTCGTTGTACTTGCCCGATTCGGTGTGGGCGGTTTTGGCATTCTCGCGGGTACCGCGGCTGCCTGCGATTTTCTTCTTCAGCTCCTCGTAGTAGAGGTCATCGTCCATCGGCAGGGTCACGGTCTTGCCCGTCCAAGCGGACAGATAGGCGGCATTGCAGAGAGTCAGCTCCGAGAGGCCTTCCTCTCCTCTTGCCACAAGAGGCGTGCCATTCAGAATGGCATCCGCGAAATTGGCAAGAACACGGTGGTGACCGTTGTACTTTTCGTCCTCGATCTCCACGGTCTCGGTCTCCATCTTCACGTCGTCGGGAGAGTAGCAATATTCCCGCTCACTCATGGAGAATTTCTGCCAGACCATCTTTTTGTTTTCGATGACCAGCTTGCCGAGGGTTCCCGTGATCTCCAAACGGTTGGTACCGGGATAGTCGCCCGTGGTCGTGATGAAGGTACCCGTCGCGCCGTTTGCGTAGCGGGCAAAGATGGTCGCCTCGTCCTCCACCTCAATGTCGTGGGCGGTAGCCACACCGCAATCGGCACGCAGCTCTACGGGCATACCGCAGATCCACTGCCAAAGGTCTAAGTTGTGAGGCGCTTGGTTCATTAAGACACCGCCGCCCTCACCCGACCAGGTAGCGCGCCAGGAGCCCGAATCGTAATAGCTTTGCTTGCGGTACCAGTTGGTAATGATCCAGACCGAACGCTTCAGCTCTCCCAACTCACCCGATTGCACGATATCTCTCGCCTTGGCGAAGAGCTTGTTGGTGCGCTGATTGAACATAATGGCAAAGACCTTGCCGCTTTCCTTGGCGGCGGCAACCATTTCCCGAACCTTGGCGCAGTAGACGCCCGCGGGCTTTTCGGTCAGCACGTGCAGTCCCTTGGAAAATGCCAGCATGGCAAGAGGGGGATGATCGTAGTGGGGAACCGAAATGATGACCGCATCCACAAGTCCCGCGTCCATCATTTCCTCGGCATCGGCAAATACGGGGATGTCGGGGAAATCGCGCCGAAGCTCCTCGGCACGGTTGTCGTCACGATCACAAAGAGCGGTCAGAGTAAGACCGGGAACGTCTCCGCGGTAAATGCCTGCGGCATGGGCGGAACCGATGTTTCCGATTCCGATGATACCGATTCTTACGGTTTTCATGATACGCTCCTATTTTTGGTTAAGATCCGAAGGTGTTGCTCATATCGGCAGCGGTAGCGCCTGCGGTGGTCTCCTTGCAACGGGAGGTGGCTACACGCTTCATCAGCTCCTCATAGTAGAGATCGTGGTCAAAGCTTGAAAGGTCGATCTCCTTGCCCGTCCAAGCGGACAGATGCATGGCGTTGGAGATGGTCAGACCGTTGATGCCCTCACGGCCATCCGCTACCAGAGGCTCGCCACGGAGAATGTTGGCTGCAAATGCGGCAAATACACCCATGTGCTGAGGATTCTGACCGTCGGTCTCCACCTCGCCCTTTACAAATTCGGGAGAACCGAAGGGCTTCTGGCAGGTCTTGGAGAACTCTGCCTCGGTGATGTCGGACTTCCACATGGTCAGCTTGCACTCTCTGCCTTCGATCTCGGCGATCAGCTTGCCCTTTTCCAGAATGATCTCAAAGCGGTTGGTTCCCGCGGAGTCACCGGTGGTGGTGATAAAGGTACCCGTAGCACCGTTGGGATATTCCACGTAAGCGGTTACGTCGTCCTCTACCTCAATGTCGTGCCACTTGCCGAAGTGCAGGTGCGCGTCGATCTTTGCGGGCATGCCGCAGATCCACTGCCACAGGTCCAGATTGTGGGGGCACTGGTTCAGCAGAACGCCGCCGCCTTCTCCTGCCCAGGTTGCGCGCCAGTCACCCGAATCGTAGTAGAACTGAGGACGGTACCAGTTGGTGATGATCCAGCTGGTTCTCTTGATCTCACCCAGCTCACCGCTCTTGACGATCTCACGCATCTTGCGGTAGATGCAGTTGGTACGCTGGTTCATCATGATGGCAAATACCACGTTGCATTCATCCGCAACCTTCATCATTTCGAGAACCTGCTTGGTGTATACACCCGCGGGCTTCTCAATGATCACGTGCAGACCCTTCTTCATGGCGATCATCGCATACTTGGGGTGATCGTAGTGGGGAACGGCTACCACGATGGCATCGATGAGACCCGAGTCCATCATCGCCTCGGCATTGTCAAAGCGGGGAATGTCCTCGCCCAGAGTCTCCTTAGCCCAGTCCAGACGGTCTGGCTTGTGGTCGCAAACCGCACCCACAACGATTTCGGGAACCTGTCCCTCCAAAAGCTTTCTGGCATGGGAGCCTCCCACGTTGCCAAGTCCCAAAATACCAAGTCTTACCTTTTCCATGTTCGTATCTCCTTTTGATGTTTATTCGTTTGAATGGGGAGGGAACAACCGTTGCCCTCCCCAAACGGTACGGCGATTGGATTACGCGCCGTAGGTCTTGCTCATGTCAACGGGCTCGATGTTGACCACGTTTTCTTTTCTGCGGGAGGTCGCCACTCTCTTCATCAGCTCCTCGTAGTAGAGGTCATGATCGAAGTTGGCAAGCTCCACAGCCTTGCCCGTCCAGGAGGACAGGTGCATGGCATTGGAAATGGTCAGACCGTTGATGCCTTCGTGACCGTCCGCCAAGAGAGGCTCGCCGCGGAGAATGTGAGCGGCAAACGCATTCAGAACAGCGGGATGTCCGCCGCTGTGTGCGTTGACGTCGGGTTCTTCCTTGATGAACTTCATGTTGCCGAAGGGGCTCTTGTTGGTAGCGGAGAACTCCTGCTCGGTCATGCCGTTCTCGGAACGGAACACGGTCAGATGCTTGCCGGTCTCGTTCAGCTCGGCAAGAACCTTACCCTTGTCCAGCGTCACCTCAAAGCGGTTGGAGCCGGGGGTATCACCCGTGGAGGTGATGAACACACCGGTGGCACCGTTGGGGAATTCCAAGTATGCGGTCACGTCGTCCTCCACCTCAATGTCATGCCACTTGCCGTAGTGCAGGTGCGCCTCGACCTTGGAAGGCATGCCGCAGACCCACTAGAGCATATCCAGGTTGTGGGGGCACTGGTTGAGCAGCACACCGCCGCCCTCGCCCGACCAGGTCGCGCGCCAGTCGCCCGAATCGTAATACACCTGAGGACGGTACCAAGTGGTGACCAGCCAGGTCACACGGCGGATCTCACCCAGCTCGCCGCTCTTGATGATGTCTCTCATGATCTGATAGAAGGGAGCGGTACGCAGGTTCATCATGATACCGAAGGTCACGTCGCATTCGTCGGCGACCTTGTTCATTTCAAGCACCTGCTTGGTGTAAACACCTGCGGGCTTTTCGGTCATCACGTGCAGACCCTTCTTCATCGCCATGATGGAGTAGGTGGGGTGATCGTAGTGGGGAACGGCTACGAGGACGGCATCAATCAGACCCGAATCCATCATTGCCTCGGCATCGGTGAAGAGCGCCACACCCTCACCAAGCTCTCCCTTTGCCCATTCCAGACGGGCGGGCTTGCGGTCGCAAACCGCGGTCACTTCGATCTCGGGGGTCTTGCCTGCTTTATAATTCTGGCAATGCTCGGAGCCCATGTTGCCGAGTCCGAGAATGCCAAGACGAACTTTCTTCTGTTCCATGGCTCAATCTCCTTGTTTGGAATTATGCGATCTTCGAAAGGATCGCCTTGAGGGCGGTGACGCCCGCGTCAAAGGCTTCGTCGTTGTCACGGTAGGTACGGACACCGGGCTTCAAAGACTCACCGTCCTCCAGCTTATCCAGACCCGCAAACAGGTGCAGGTGAGGCTCCAGCGTCATGACCTCTCCGCCTCTTGCGAAGTAGTCCTTCAGGATCGTGGGGATGTTACCCAAGCCGAATCCTGCGGGAACCACGGTTCCTCCCTCGCCCGCATCCTTGATGTGAACGTACTCCACGTAGGGCTTCAGCATCTCCCATGCCTTCAGGGTATCCACACCGCACTGTACGAAGTTGGCGGGATCGAATACGGCGCGCATTTTGGGGAATGCCTTGAGGATCTGCAAGCACTTTTCGGGGGTTTCTCCGTAGATCTTTTTCTCATTTTCATGGCAGAGCGTGATCGAATCGGGGGTCAGCTCATACAGCTTTTGCAGGTGCTCCAAATTCTGCTCAAGCATCTGCTCGTCGGTCAGACCGGGAACAGGATGGAAGCTGAACATACGGATCTTGTCCGCGCCGAGGATGTCGGCATATTCCAGCACACGCTTGAAATCCTCCAGATGCTCTTCAAAAGGAGCGCGCTCCAAGTGGAACTTTCCGATGGGAGAGCCCATGGACCAAACCTTGATGCCCTCGGCATCCAAGAGGGAGCGAACCTCCTTTGCCTTCTCACGGGTGATCTTGCTGATGTTCTCACCGTCCACGCCGCGGATCTCCAAAAGGGAAATGCCGTTGCGGTGCATGGCGGCGATCTGACCGCGGATCTCGGGAGATGCCTCGTCGGCAAACGCACTCAGTCTATACATGATCGCACGCTCCTTTTCAGACGCCCGAGTAAGCGGAGAATCCGCCGTCCACGGGAACGACCACACCGGTTACAAAGCCCGATGCGTTGTTGTCACAGAGCCAGCAGAGAGTACCCAGCAGCTCTTCGGGCTTGCCGAAGCGTCCCATGGGGGTCGCTCTGAGGATCTTATCGGTTCTGGGGGTGGGAGTGCCGTCCTCGTTGAAGAGGAGGGCCTGATTCTGCTTGGTTACAAAGAATCCGGGCGCGATGGCGTTGACACGGATGCCGCAGCCCGCGAAGTGGACAGAGAGCCACTCGGTGAAGTTGGAAACGGCAGCCTTTGCGGCGCTGTATGCGGGGATCTTGGTCAGAGGACGGAAGGCGTTCATGGAAGAAACGTTGATGATGCATCCGTCACGGTGCAGCATATCGGTGGCGAATACCTGAGTGGGAAGCAGAGTGCCCATCAGATTGAGACCGAATACGAAATCAAAGTCCTTGCGATCCAGGTTGAAGAAGGTCTTGAATTCGGTGGTCAGCTCGTCGCCGTCCTCGTAGTATTCGTGAGCGGTGGTACAACGGGGGCTGTTTCCGCCCGCGCCGTTGATGAGAATGTCGCAGGGACCGAGATCCTTCTTGACCGACTCGTGAATGGCATCGAGACAAGCTCTGTCCAGCACGTCTGCCTTGTAAGCGGCGGCAACGCCACCCTTTGCGCGGATGGCGGCGGCAACCGTCTCGGCAGCCTCCAAATTCAGATCAAGCAGAGCGACCTTTGCGCCCTTGGCAGCCAGCTCCTCGGCAAAGGAGGAGCAGAGAACACCGCCCGCACCGGTTACCACGGCAACCTTATTTTCAAAAATCATAGACATAGTCAGAAGTCCTCACTTTCTTATGCTCTCGTCTTTTCGATGCCCTCGAAGAGACCGACGATGTAAGCGGCACCAAGTGCTCTGTCAAAGAGGCCGTAGCCGAAGCGACCGGTCTCTCCCCAGATCATTCTTCCGTGGTCGGGACGTACGTAGCCGTCAAAGCCGTTCTCCACCAGTGCTCTTGCGATTCCGTACATATCAATGGAGCCGCACTCGGTGGGATGACCCACCT
>JAFVRI010000105.1 GCA_017504335.1 Clostridia bacterium | reverse complement strand
GGGCGGTGGTAGAGAAGGAAAGCGGAAGAATGATCGGAACCTGCGGCTTTACCCGCTTCGACTTTCCGCATAACGGAGCGGAAATCGGCTACGTGCTTCATCCCGATTTTCACGGCAAGGGCTATGCCACCGAAGCGGCGGCAAGGGTGGTGCGGTACGGCTTTGAGACCTTGGGACTTCATCGGATCGAGGCAAAATTCATGCAGGGCAACGACGCATCCTTACATGTGATGGAAAAGCTCGGTATGCGCCTGGAGGGCTACCGAAGAGACGGTATGCTTGTCAAAGGGACTTATCGTACCATCGGAATCTGTTCGATTTTGTCGGGAGAGGGTTGTTTTTCTCAAAAGCCTTGACAAAACACACAAAAGGGTATATAATCAAACTGTGTTATATGGTCAGAGTGGACTGACCTTTAAATTACAAAATACGGAAGGAAAATCAAAATGAATCTGAAGAGTATTATGTCCTTAGTAATGCTGGGACTGGCATTGATCTTCGTGGGTGTCGGCGTGTTGAAAAACCGCAAGAACCATTGGATCTATGCTGCGACAAGAGTGGCTGTTGTCATTCTGTCCATGGTCATCGGCGTACTGATCTCCAACCTCCTTGGCGGCGCGTTGGCATCGCTTCTGTGGTCGTTGATCAGCGACGGTCTGGTGGACCGTGATATGGCGGAGGCGATGGACGCGCTTCCTTCATTGGAAACCGTATTTATCGGCTTGGTAGCCAGCGTCATTGCGCTGCTTCTCTTTGTGGCTGTGTTCCTGATCGTCAAGGCGATCCTGAATGCCATCGCAAAGCCCATTGCACGAAAGATCATCGTGTCCAAGGATCTGAAGCACACGGCTGCCAATGATACGTTCGGACAGGCAGATCCCAAGGCATTGCAGGGAAGAAGCAAGAGAATCTTCAAGAAAAAGGCACTCCGCACCTCCAACGCGAACGTGTTTGGTATGGTAGGAGGCGCAATCGGTTGCCTTTTGATTTGGGTCGCGCTGTTTGCTCCCCTGGTCGGTGTATCCGGTGTGTTCTACGAGGGTGTTGCTCTGTTGCAGAACACAGAGGATGTGGATGAGGATATGGAGATCGTCGTTGAGATCGCCGACGCGGCTGCTAACAACGTGGGCTCCAAGATCGTGTCCTTCTTCGGTGGAAAGCCCGTAGCGGACGGACTGATTTCCTTTAACATGGACGGACATTCCGTAAACATCCGCCAGGAGCTTCGCTTTGTTGGTGTAGCATCCGATGCGTTCCTCTACATGGATGAGGAGGACATGGAAAAGGAAACGGCAGCTGAAAAGCTCAGAAACATGTCGAAGGAATTTTCCAAGACCGATCTGCTTCCTGTTCTGATCCCCGAATTCTGCCATGCCGCTTGTGATGAGTGGGAGAAGGGCAGAGAATTCATAGGTATGTCCAAGCCCACCATGGATGGTGACGATGCGCTGTTGGATCCCGTGCTGAATATGATGGCGGTTTCTACCTATGATACCGTAAAGGAAGATGTGGGTACGATCGTTGAGCTGATCGCCGAGGCGGTCGAGAACGATGCCATCGAGCGGATAGAGAAGGATCCCATTCACCTGTTCAGCGATACCGAATTCTCCTCCTCGATGATGGAGACCCTTCTGAATAACGACCGTCTGGATACCATGATTGGCAGCTTCCTGCAGCTTGGTGTGGAGTCGGTTGGTGAGGAATTCGGCATGTACCGCAGCAACAGTTTTTACGATCACTTTGTAGGTGCCATGTATTCGGCAACCGTACCCATGCAGTACAATCCGAATGCGGAAGCGCTTGCCGAACGCTATGAGAAGATATTCGATGAGTACGGACTTGAGGTGCATGAGGGCTCCGCTTTGGCGGTTGCAAATCATGTGAATGCAGCGCTTGAATCGGGCATGACCCTGACCCGCGGTACCATGAGCGCGATCCTTTCCACGGCAAAGATCATTGGCGAGGATCAGGTGGAGTTCTCCCTGAATGCCAAGACGGTTGGCGAGCATTCTGCTCTGGTCTTTATCGACCAGATGAGCTTTGATTCCCACACCATCACCGATACGGCAAAGGAGGCGGATGCTCTGGCAGCAGCGCTTGCCGCAGTTGCTGAGATGGTAGAGGATATGGATTCTGACGAGTTCTCCCCCTCGGATTCGATTCAAAGTCTTGGTAAGGTGATGGATCTGTTGGCAAAGACCGAGACCGTCGGTGCGAAAAATGTTGAAAATCTGGTAATCGGATTGATTCAGTCCGAGAACTTCCACGATTCCATGGGTCTTTCTGTGATGGAAGCTACCGACATCGCAGAGTCGATTGTGGAGGGAGCAAAGAAGCAGTCCTATCAGGTACTGATGTCATCGATCGGTGAGACCATTCGTGTGCTGAACGCGGTTAACGATTCGGATAAGCCCTTGGACGAGACCGTTAAGATGCTGATGAGCTCGCTGGATGCTAACTCCGCAAAGGTACTTCAGAGTATGGCGAAGCCCAGCGTGATGATTGCCAACGGTGTTCCCGAGGAGAATGCGGAGGCTTCCGCGGATCTGCTGTCCGATATGTTCGGAAACCTGGCAGATATGGGCGAGGACATGACCAGAGAGGACTTCGAGCGTGAGGCTGAGGCAGTTACGAACCTAACCAACCTGGCAATGAACGCGGCATTGAACAGTGATGGCGCGACCTTCGGTGAGGACGGTGCGCTGGGTGTCAGCGAGGAGGACTTCATCAATCAGGTTCTCGACTCCAATGTTGTAAGCAAGACCATGCGCGATACCGTTTACGCGGACGGCAATGAGTCTCCCGCAGTCGATCCTCTGAACAGCGGCATTGAGCTTTCCGAGGAAGAGGAGGCAAACGTACTGGGTTGCTTGAACGATCGTTGGGCAAACGAGAACGCAGACGACGAGGAGGCTCGTCAGAACTACCTTGCACTGGGTGCGATGATCAATATGGAGCTGGATATTACCGATTCGGGTATTCAGCGAGCACAGTAAATAAAAGGATTTTTGGGGCTATCTTGTATGACAGGATAGCCTCTATGAATTGAGGAAAAGATGAAATATGAACCGATTCGATTGAGGGGAATCAGCAAATCCGCCATTTGGGGCGGAACGACCCTTCGTGATGTGTGGGGAAAGCCCGATCCCGGTGAAGGAGTTGCCGAGGCTTGGGAGCTGACGGTACGTCCCTCTGAAAATTCCCTAATCGTTGGTGGGGACTTTGACGGTCGCACCCTTGCCGAATGGCTGAGCGAGGCAGGCTCTCGGGCAATTGGAAGGGATTGGACGGGAGAGACCTTTCCGCTTCTGATCAAGTTTATTGATGCAAGAGAGGCACTGTCTGTGCAGGTTCACCCCGATGACGCGTATGCCTCCGCTTACGAGCAGGCGAGAGGCGGTACGGGTAAAACCGAAATGTGGTACATCGTGGATGCGGCAGAGGGCTCCGCACTGGTTTACGGGCTTGCCGACAGTGTGACCCCTGAGGCATTCTTTGAGGCGGCTGAGCAGGGAAAGAGTGAGTCCTGTCTGCGGGTCGTGCCCGTTCATGCGGGAGAAAGCTATTTTATTCCCTCGGGACAGGTTCATGCCATCGGTGGTGGCATTCTCATTGCCGAGATTCAGCAAAATTCCGATCTGACCTATCGGATCTATGATTACGGACGTGTCTCGGCGGACGGTCGTCCCCGTGAGCTTCATCTGGAGCAGGCAAGGGCGGTGATCCGTGCCATCGGCGAGGACGAGGTGAATGCGCTTCGCTATGCGAGAGGCGGCAAGGATGATCCCGAGATTTTGGCAAATTCCGAATATTTTAAAGTGAGACGTTTTGTGCTTGAGGATGTGCCGCGGAATGAAACGGTTACCGAGAAAAGCTTTGTGTCCCTCCTTTGCGTCTCGGGAAAT
>JAFVRI010000104.1 GCA_017504335.1 Clostridia bacterium | reverse complement strand
CGGTTTGGGGGTAAGGTCATAAACAACGCGGTTGATGCCTTCAACCTCGGTGATTATACGAGATGTGATCTTGTGGAGAACAGCGTAGGGGATTTCCTCGATAGTTGCAGTCATAGCATCCACGGTGTTGACAGCACGGATGATAGCCGGCCAGCCTTCATAGCGTTTTGAATCCTTTACGCCAACGCTTTTAAAATCAGGAACAGCAATGAAATACTGCCAAACCTTTCCTGCATTCTTGGACGCTTGGATCATTTCTTCACAATCCGAAAAGCGCAGCGCCATGGGCTTCTCACAAAGAACATGTATTCCGCAGCCAAGCACCTTTTTTGAAAGCTCGGCGTGGAGGAATGTAGGGACGCATATGTCAAAAAAATCAAGTTTTTCTTTATCAAGCATTTCGTCAAGATCGGTATAGAAGCGGATCTCCTCGTCAATCTCACTTGCCTCTCCGTCTATATTTGTCACGATCCTTCGCTTAACCGCCTCGGGGTCGATATCGCACGCACAAACAAGCTCAACCTTGCCTTGCGCCTTAAGATTTGCATAACCCATTCTGTGCGACTTGGCGATCCCGCCAAATCCTATGATAGCCGCCTTCAACATTTTGATTTACCTCTCTTGTCTCAAAACACTCTTAAGAAATGCGAGCGTGTCGATGATATCCTTGGTCTGTTGCTCTCCGCTGATCTCACGCTCAATAATATAGTTACCCGTGTAATTCACCGCCTGCAGACGCTTGATTACCTCCGGAATGTCCGCAAGGCCACTACCCACAGCCACCTCACGTCCAAGCCGCATTCCGTCGGTGGGATAAAAGCCATCCTTAATATGCGTATCCATCACGTATTTCCCAAATACCAAGATTGCATCAGCGGAATTTGCCTTGCCGTACAGAATCAGATTGGCGGTGTCCATGTTGATTCCTACGTTGTCAAAGCCAAGCTCCTCGATTACGCGAAGCAGGGTCACAGGGGTTTCCTGTCCCGTTTCAAACAGAAAGTTGATACCCTTCTTCTTGCAATACGCTACGATATAACGCAGGATCGCGATCACGCCACCATACTGTGGATCGTTCACGTTCTCCGGCAGGAAGCCTACGTGCGTTGCCACACGGGAGCATCCGATTTTCACAGCAAAATCGACACCCGCAAGAACCTCCTCGGTGCGCTTCATGCGATATGCCTCAGGAACAAGTCCAAGGGTCACGGGACCACCCGTGAAATTCCATTCCTTAGCACCCGACCAGCCTGCCCAAAGAGTGGAGACCTCAATCTCGGTTTCCTTAGATGCGCAAACGATCTCCTCTGCTAATAAATCGGTATATAACGTAGGATCCCAAACGCAGAGCTGACAGCACTCGCAACCGATCTCCTTCGCCTTTTTCATTTCCAGCAGAATATCCGTACCTGCAGTCAGCACAATCATTACACCGAGCTTATTCATAAAATATCCCCCCTCAATATCACAATTTTGTCAATTTTTATTGACGGCTCTATTATACATGGTGTATAATAGGAATGTCAATGATAAGTTCTTGCGATTCATACCATATTTTTGCGAATGAGGAAAAAACCGTGAGTCAATACGAAAATCACCATTTAGAGCAAACACCGCTTCCGTTTATTTATAATACAGGATCGGTTCGACCAACCAACCATATGTTCGGATCATCTAACTGGCACGAAAATGTTGAGATCATTCATATCATCGATGGTGATGGCTCGATTTCAGTAAACGGTCAGGTTTTGAAAGTTTGCAAATGTGACACCGTGATGATCAATTCCAACCATTTGCACGCGTTATCAGCCGGAGACGTGACAATGGTTTACTGCTATCTGATCATCGACCGCTCCTTTTGTCTTGAAAACGGCTTTGACAGCAACAAAATCACCTTTGATATCAAGATCGAGGACGACTACGTTGCGAGAATTTTGGAGAGTCTGCGCGATGCCTACGAATCCCCAGCCGATACCCCCTATCGGACGTTGACGATCCGCAGTCTTGTGTCACAGCTTTTGCTGTTGCTTTGCAAGCATCACAGCCACCCCTCGAAGCAAAACGATTGCCATGACCGCCATGACCGTGGCGTTTTGTACACCAAGCAAGCCATCGACTATATCCACGCAGCTTGCGACAAGGATTTTTCCCTGGAGGATGTTGCCTCCTTTGTTGGAATCAGCAAATACTATCTGTCGCGCGAATTTCACAGATATACAGGCTATCCTTTCGTTGCCTACGTCAACCGAACACGTTGCAAAAAGGCACAGCAGATGCTTGCCGACGAGCGATTGGAAATCCAGGAGATCGGGAAGCATTGCGGCTTTGAAAGTGCCTCCTACTTTGCACGCGCTTTTCGTCATTATATCGGAATGAGCCCCACAGAATATCGAACCCTGCTGCTGAAAAACCAAAAAATAACAAATCATAGTTAAAAAAGAGAAAGACCTTATCGACGAAGTCGTTGGTCAAATTCAATAAAAAGAAGGAAAAACCGCTATCGCGGCGTAGTAATCACGCTTTGATAGCGGCAATATTATGTTTTTTATCGCGTATTATCCCTTGGATTTTCTTCCTCGCTTCTGATAGTCAGCGTTGATTTCAACGCTCCAATCAGCACCGAGAGGTGCACTTGCTCTAGGCTGTTCAATATAGGGTGTATTATTGAGACCAAGAAAAGCCATTGAGCATGCGCCCAATGGCTTTTCTTAGTTTCAGCGTCAAGCGCGAGCTTCCACCAAACATTCCGCGCGGTTCCGCATCAAAAAAGCGGAGCCACCCGCCGGCCAACGCCGCGGATTTCTCCACTTTTTCAAATGATTAAGGGGCAACACCAAAGCAACGTGTCGCCCCTTTTCTGTATGATGGGATCAGACTGAGGAATGCTCCTTGGACCTCTTGCGGGAATCGCGGTCGGAATCGTCCTCGCCCTCGTCGCGGTCACGACGCTCGTGGCGGTCGCGGCGATCGTCCTCGTCGCGGTCACGACGTTCGTGGCGGTCGCGGCGATCGTCCTCGTCACGGTCATCATCGTCGTCGTCACGGTCTCGCTTGGAACGCTTATCGTCGTCCTCGTCCTCGTCCTCAATCTCGTTGCGGACCACGTGGATGAGGGAGACGCGGTGGTAGTCGGTCTCGGTGACGGTGATATCCAGATTCTCAAAGCTGAAGCGGTCGCCGCAGGCGGGGATCTTGTCCAGGACCTCCATGATCCAGCCGTTGATGGTGATGGAGTCGGACTCGATCTCCAGATCAAAGAACTCACTGAAGTCGGAAAGGTTGCCGCCGCAGTCGATGCGGAAGGTGTTCTCGGCGATCTCCTTGTAGTCCTCGACCACCTCGTCGTGCTCGTCCCAGATGTCGCCCACCAGCTCCTCCAGGATATCCTCCATGGTGACGATACCCAAAGTACCGCCGTACTCGTCCAGCACCACGGCCAGATGGGATTTGTTGGTCTGCAGATCGCGGAGCAGATCGTCGATGCGCTCACCCTTGTGGATGAACAGCGGAGGCGTGATCAGCCGGTCCAGGGGCTTGTCGGTCAGGCCCTTGGCAGTGAAAACGTCCTTGGAATGGACCACACCAATGATCTTATCAATGCTTTCCTCATACACCAGCAGACGGGAGTACCGGGATTCCTCGAAGATCCGCCCGATCTCCTCCATGGGGGTGTCAATGTCGAAGCCCTCCAGATCCACGCGGTGGGTCAGGATATCCTCGGCCTTCTGCTCGGT
>JAFVRI010000017.1 GCA_017504335.1 Clostridia bacterium | reverse complement strand
GTTACAGTTTCTATGCGATAGCATCCGGTTCTTCATGGGAGGCTTTCAGAGTCTTGTCCGAGAGATTGATAAAGGCTTTTCCCGGTAATACCGGATATATCTGCAATGTGGTCGGTGATCTCCTTGAACACTCTGCAAAATGTTTTGGCTTCGCCAAAGCCAACTTGGGCGGCGATATCCGATACCGACAGATCGGTTTGCCGAAGGAGCGCGCAGGCATTTTCTACCCGCTTGCGGTTCAGCACATGATGAAAGGTGTCGCCCGTGATGCTCTTGAAGATCTTGCAGAAATTGCTTGTTCCGTATCCCGTTGCCGCTGCCGCTTCTTCCACGGTCATGGGTTTGGCATAATCATAGTGGATCATATCCAGGGCCTTGTCGATGTTGGCGACCTTCAGAGCTTCCTTGGACAGGATCCTTTCGGAATGCTCGGGATCGGCAATGAGGTCGATCAAGTAGGAGCAGATCCTGCAAAGATTTCCCTGAATCAAAAGCTCCCGTCGGTTGTGTTTCTCTTGGCATAAGACAGAGGTCTCTTCCAATACCAAGAAAAGATCCTTGTGAAGCACCGAGTCGGAATTAGGCGCGATCCGATAGGCATCTTGGCTTGCATCCGAAAAGTAGGAAAAGAAATTTTTGAGAAAAGATACCCCGACAATGACGGTTAAGATCTGTCGGCTTGGGTCGTTGAGCTCGGGAAAAGCATGAGCGACCATGGGGCTGATCAGAAACAGCTCCCCCTCATGGACGGTGTAATTCCGTTTGTTGATGACGGTTTCAAAGCTCCCGCTAATGCAGTAGTGAATCTCAATGTCGGCGTGTCTGTGCTCGCCAAAGGGAGCCAGTTGATCAACTCTTGCCTGATAGGGAGTGCGCTCATTCAGAATCGTTTGATAAAGCATATTATCACCTCACCCTTCATTATAGCACACTTTTCGGGCATGTCAATTCAATTTCGTGAATTTTTGGGAATTTTATAAGAAAGATAAGCCTTGCAATGAAATGAAAAGCGCGATATAATGGAAATGCAAAGGAGGTAATAAACAATGTTAGGATTGCAATTATATACAGTAAGAAGCATGATCAAGGATGAGTCTTCCGCGGTATCGGCGTTGACCGAAATTAAGAAAATGGGGTATGAATGCGTTCAGTTGGCGGGACGAATGGATATGATTTCTCTGACCGCAAATGCCGCCGAGGAGGTTGGCATAAAGGTGATCGGCATTCTCGGAGGAATCGAGATGTGTGAGGAAGAAGGCGAGGAGCTGTTTCGGATCGCGCATCTGTGCGGTGCCGAGGATCTTGGAATCAGCTCGGGTATGACCACCGAGGTGGAAGCGTATGACCTCATCGCACGTGCCAATCGGTTTGCGAAGCGGGCATGGGAACAGGGCTTTACCTTCTCCTATCACAACCATAGCAACGAATTCATTCGGGGAGAGAGCGGCAGGACGCTGATGTCTATCCTGGAGGAGGGCTTTGATCGGAATCTGGTACGGCTTATGCCCGATACCTATTGGCTGCAACACGGCGGCGTGGATGTCCGTCATTTTTTGGAGCAAGCAGAGGGAAGAGTAAACATTCTTCATCTCAAGGATATGAAGAGAACGGTCGACGGTCAAGCCTTTGCGGAGATCGGACGGGGAAATATTCACTTTGAAGGAATCCTGGAAGTCGCCAAAAAAATCGGAATCGAGCATTTTATTGTAGAGCAGGATCGGTGTGACGGAAATCCCTTGGATTCGGCACGGATCAGCTGTGAATACGTAAGAAGCATTTTATAATACACGGAGGTTTTTATGGAACAAACAGTAAGACTTGGTGTGGCAAGGAAGGTCATTACTCCGAAGGTGGGTGGACAGCTCTACGGCTATACCCCCGATATCTTTTCGGAGTCTGTGTATGACGATTTGACGTTGAGCGCTTTCTGTTTTGAAGACGAGGGAGAACGAGTTCTTTTCATGAGTGCCACGGTTTGTCTGATCAAAACCGAGTTGTACGAAGAGATCGCATCCGTCGTGGAGGAACGGTTCGGGATCCCTAAGGATCACGTGATCCTGCATGCCACGCATACTCATTCGGGTCCCAATCTGGCAGGAGAGGCAGGATGGGGAGATCTTGACCGAGAATATTATGAAGCCATCTTTTTGCCCGCACTTCTCTCTGCCGTAGAGGAAGCGATGGGGCATACCGTACCCGTGAAGATGGGCGTGGCGTCGGGACACAGTGAGATCGCGATCAACCGTCGGGAGCTGCATAACGACACCAATCAGGCGCACCTGGGACAGAATCCGTGGGGACCCTTCGATCCCCAAATGACGGTGCTTTCCTTCAAGGATCTGCAGGGAAACACGGTTGCCAATCTGGTGCATTACGGCATGCACGGCACCTGCGCGGGTCAAAATCATGAGATCACCCGCGATTGGTCGGGCTTGATGATCGATGCCATGGAGAGGGAGAGCGAGGGAATTACGGCATTTTTTAACGGTCCCGAGGGCGATGTGGGGCCAAGACTGAGCAATGGCAAAACAACTGCCGAGGGCGACAATAAGATCCAATACGTGGAGGAGATGGGAGCCATTGCGGCGGCAGACGCTTTGCGGATTTTTCAGTCGGTTTCGGATTATCAGCCCGTGCGACTTTCCTTTGCATCCTGCACGGTAGATGTGCCTCTGACCTCCAGGATCGATCGGGAGACGGCGGAACGGGAATATGAGAAATACAAGGATTCTACCGTCAATCTGGGCGGCGCGAGAGCTGTGTATTACCGAACCCAGCTTCGGCTTTACGAGGAAGGGTATGCGGATCAAGCTGCAAGGCGTGTGCCGCAGTCCATCCTTCGCATCGGAGACGTTGCCTTTGCTTCCTTCCCTTATGAGCTGTTTTCGGTGATCGGTATGCGGATCGCCCGAGAATCGGAGATCCCTTATACCCTATCTCTTTCCAACACCAACGGTTCGGAGGGATATATGGTGACCGAGGATCAGATCTGCCGCAGTGGATACGAGGTGAAGATGTTCAAGACCGGATATATCCAGCCCTATGCGGACAATGCCGATTGGCATTTGGTTACGCAGACGGTGGAAAATCTTAAGAAAATCAGCAAAAAAGGAGAATAAAGAGTCATGTACAGAATCGGAAAAGAAGAATTGGATGCGGTAGAACGCGTATTTCGCGCAAAAGCGCTTTTTAAGATCAACAGCTCGGAGCAGGATGCCATGCATGCCGAAGAGGAAATGAAAGAAAAATTCGGGACAGAGCATGCACTTTTGATGACCAGCGGTCATGCGGCGCTTGCTTCCGCGTTGGTGGCTATGGGCGTGGGTCCCGGAGATCAGGTTATCGTTCCTGCCTATACGTATATTTCCAGTGCCATGGCGGTGGTAGAAGCGGGAGCGATCCCCGTGGTTGCCGACGTGGATGAGACCCTGACCCTTTGCCCGAAGGCATTTGAGGCGGCGATCACGGAACACACCAAGGCGGTGATCCCGGTTCACATTCAGGGCTTTCCGTGTAAGATGGACGAAATCTGCCGTATCGCAAGGGAACACGGGATCCTTGTCTTGGAGGATGCCTGCCAGGCAGACGGAGGCTCCTTTGGCGGAAAACGTCTTGGCACCATCGGCGATGCGGGCGCGCTCAGTTTCAACTACTATAAGATCATTACCGCGGGAGAGGGCGGAGCACTCCTGACCGACAACAAGAAAATCTTCGAGCGTGCGCTGATCTATCACGACAGCGGAGCGGTTGCTTATTTTGGCGATCAGCTTTCCGATGTGGAAACACAGCTTTTCTGCGGAACCGAATACAGAACCAACGGCGTGTCTGCCGCGATCCTTCGGGAACAGCTGAAAAAGCTAGATACCATCCTTTCCGATCTGCGCGGAAACAAGCGATATATGATGACCGCGTTGTCAGATGTTTGCGAAATGATCCCCTCCAATGACCTTGCGGGAGACTGCGGTACGACCTTGGCAATTCGGTTCTCCTCCTCTGAGGAGGCTGAGAAATTTGCCGCGGCGGAGGGAATCGGCGGAACGGTTCCGATTCACACAGGCAAGCACATTTATAAAAACTGGACGCCCATTATGAACAAGAAGGGAGCCCTCCATCCCTTGATGGATCCCTTCCTGATGGACGCAAACAAGGACATTATCCCCGATTACCGAGAGGATATGTGTCCTCGTACGTTGGCACTTTTGTCCTGTACGGTCTATCTCAGTGTCAATCCCGATTGGACAAAGGAGGAGATGGACGCCAAGGTAGAGGTGATCCGAAGGGCACTTGCACAATAACCCCCAGAGGGGCATTGCGAACGGCAATGCCTCTCTTTTTGCTTATTTTTGTTTATAATGCACAAAAATATAAAAAATATTTCTCTGTCTGTACTTCTAAAAACACAAAAAAGCTCTTGAAATTCGGAGAAAATTATTGTATAATGAGAGAAAGTGGATTTTCAAATTTTGATATTTTAGGCTGTGGAAGCTTCTGTCCACACCGAAATATAAATATATTTTTACAGATCTTTCCGCAAAAGCGGGAGGAAGGAGGAAAAGCCAATGGCTGTTGTTGAAACCAAAAAAATCAGAAACGTTGCATTGCTGGGACACGGAGGATGCGGAAAAACTTCTCTCGCGGAGGCGATGCTTTACATAACCGGCGGAACCGACCGCTTGGGTAAGGTTGCCGACGGCAATACCGTGTCCGACTATGATGCTGAGGAGATCAAGAGAGGCTTCTCTCTGTCCGCCTCCATCATGAATATGACCTGGAAGGATACCAAGATCAATCTTCTGGACACCCCCGGATATCTGGATTTCGTGGGTGAGGTTGCGCAGGCTTTGCGTGTTGCCGATTCCGCCGTTATCGTGGTTGACGGTAAGGCGGGCATCGAGATCGGTACCGAGCTTGCGTGGAACTACGCGGATGCGGCAGGACTGCCCCGCGCATTCTTTATCAATAAGTTTGACGACAACGAGGCTCGTTTCGGAAGAGTGCTTGACTCTTTGCACGAGACCTTCGGTAAGCATATTTGTCCTTTGACCATTCCCATGGTCAAGAACGGTGAGGTAACGGGTTGTATCGATCTGATCGACGAGACCGCGCACGTATTTGATGCCAACGGCCGTCACAGCGTGGAGATCATTCCCGAGGAGTCCAAGGAAGCGGTAGAAAAGTATCGCGATATGCTCATGGAAGCCGTAGCAAGCACCGATGAGGATCTGATGATGAAGTATTTCGAGGGTGAGGAGATCACCCATATGGAAGCCATCAATGCCGTTCATGAGGGTATCATTCACGGTGACATCGTTCCCGTATTCTGCGGTGCCGCTACCAAGCTTTGGGGCGTTTGGACGATGTTGGATAAGATCACCGAATCCTTCCCCCGTCATACTGCTAAGAAGACCGAGATGCTGGCTGACGGCGACGATTGCGAGATCACGCCCGAGGGCGAGCCCGCGCTCTTCGTATTCAAGACGGTTGCCGATCCCTTTGTAGGAAAGATGTCCTTCTTCAAGGTTATGAACGGAACCGTAAAGAGAGATATCCTCATGAAGAACAATACCACAGGCGACAACGAGAAGCTGGCGCACATTTACGTGGTGAACGGAAAGAAGCAGGTTGAGGTGGATGAGCTGGCTTGCGGTGACATCGGTATGGTTGCCAAGCTGACGAGCACCAACACCAACGATACCCTGACCTGGAGCAAGGAGCTGAAGTTCTCTCCCATTACCTATCCCACCTCTTACTATGTGAAGGCAATGATCCCCGCATCCGCCAAGGATGAGGGCAAGATCTCCCAGAGCATCGTGAAGATGATCGAGGAGGATCTGACCCTTGGTTACGAGAACAATTCCGAGACCAAGCAGATGCTGATCGCGGGGCAGGGTGACATGCATCTGTCGGTTCTCTCCGCAAAGCTGAAGAACCGCTTCGGTGTCAGCGTAAACTTTGAGACCCCCAAGATCGCGTACCGTGAGAAGATCACCAAGCGCGTGGACGTAGAAGGAAAGCACAAGAAGCAGAACGGTGGATCGGGTCAGTACGGACACGTAAAGATTCGTTTTGCTCCTTCCGAGGAAGAGGGTCTGACCTTTACCGTATCGGTTGTGGGCGGTACCGTTCCGAAAAACTTCTATCCCGCAGTTGAAAAGGGCTTGCAGGATGCAATGGCTAAGGGTATCGCGGGCTATCCTATGGTAGGACTTGCCGCTGATCTGTATGATGGCTCGTACCATGATGTAGACTCCGATGAAATCTCCTTCAAGACCGCGGCAAACATCGCGTATAAGAAGTGCTTGGAGCAGGCTGCTCCCGTGCTCCTTGAGCCTGTCGGAGATCTGGATATTACCGTTCCCGATTCTCTCGTGGGAGATGTCATGGGTGACCTGAACAAGCGCCGCGGATCGGTGATGGGTATGGATCCCGCAAAGAAGGGCTACACCACCGTTCATGCCATCGCGCCCAAGGCAGAGCTGATGGAATATCCCATCCAGCTTCGCGCCATGACCCAGGGACGCGGATCCTTCGAGTATGCCGTTACCGGTTATGATACGGTTCCCGGCAATATCGCCGCGAAGATCGTAGAGAACGCAAAAAAGGAAAACGCGTAATTGAATTATCGGTATAAAAGAAAATCGATCGGACAGCTTCGGCTGCCGAT
>JAFVRI010000103.1 GCA_017504335.1 Clostridia bacterium | reverse complement strand
GTGCGCAAATGGCCTTCCATTCTCTCTTCAATCGAACGGAAAGTTCCGAGCCTTCTCCGTTCTCGTAAAACTCTGAAGGTTCGGAGATCAGCTCTCTTGGTTTCTCTTGTACCGTCTCGGAAATTTCCGATTCCGCCTCAAAAGCACTCACCAATTTTTCTGTCGTGCTCCAGGATTCGCGCTCGATTCGTTCCGCGGCACTCAAGGATAGCGGCACCTTCGAAATTTCATAGAGTGCTTCATATGCCTCAGGCTCACGCTTGGAAACCTTTATTTTTCTTCCCGACAGATTTGCCACAAAATACTCATCCAGTATTCGTTGAAGCTCGGTAGGAATCGAATACACCGTCATTTTGGATTTGATTCCCAAATACACACGAATTTTGTTTTCCGCGTACTTGATCACATCTCCGACCAAAAAGCGAAGCTCATTGGATCGAGAGAAGGAGCAATAGCGCACCTCGATCCGAATTCTTGCATCCGAGGTACAAAGCGCTCCCGCATAAGCATCCCGCTTAAGGGTACTGTCCTCAAAGGAAAGATCGGAGAGGATCTTTCCGTCCGAGGAATAGAAGGAAACCGCTCGCTTCAATGCCTCTGGAACATGACGTTCAAACAGGGGAAGATTTTCTTCCGTAGCAAATTTGCTGGTTTGATAATTGTAGGAGGAGCAAAATTTCAACAAGGATTTCACACATCCGCCGATGTCATAGTCGGGCATGGTCAAATAAAACTCCCGCAAGGTCGGCACCCGACGCACCAATTGCTCATCTGCCTCGGGAGGCGGTGGCAATCGATGAATGAGAGAAAAATCGCAGATCCACTCGGCAAGCTTGGAGGAAAGGGCGGGAAACTCCCGCTCATAGGCATACCAAAGTTTTGTTAGAATTCTCTGACTCTCCAAAACATCCGCGGACGCACCGAGATTGATCCGCTCATACACCCACAGAAGCACGTAGCTATAATCAATCCGAATCCTCTCCCCGCGCAAAAAGCTGTCGCGAAACCAAAGATAGTAGGCAAGCTGCTGCTCATTCAGCTGGTTGTATTGAGGAACATATGAAAAATACGGAACGTAATCACAAGGGCTGCCTTTTTTCTTTGAAAGGCGAAGGGCATCCTCCAAAAAATCCTGATAGAACCGATAGCTGCTTTTTTTCTTTTTCAACGTGACCTCATGAATCAGAGAGGCGGTGGGGGCATAGGATTCCTCCGACTCGTAAAGCTCGGTCCGCCCCGTAAGTGTTTCCTCGGAGGAGGGGTGAATATACCGAACAATCACGGTATCCGTGTCGGCAGGCTCTTCCCTTTTGGGGGCAATAGAGGGGGCGTGAATTTCCACAGGCTCGGCGGGACGGTGATAGGAAATGGTTTGCTTTCTTTTGGGAATCAGATCGGAAATATCCCAAAAATCATCCAAGGATCGGTTATTGCTTTGATCTCCCATTTTGCACCTCCTGCCGTTTTTGTTTATTCTATTATTATACCATGAAAAAACATATCTGTCAATCATAAAGTAATCGAGAAATAAATTTTGCTGTTGATTGTATACGCAGAAAAATGGTGGGAGCAATGCAAAAATGAAAATCGAACAATATGATAAAGCCATATGAAAATGCAAAAAAGAGCCGCTTCGATAAAACGGCTCTTTGGAACTTCCAATTATTCAATTGGCATAACATTCAGCTGATTTTTCCCGCAAGATAGGGGAATCTCGTATGCACCGTCGGTCAGGCGGCGAGCGTTCACGGCTGATCCGTTCAACGTAAAGGAATACTCCCGTTCCGCATTCATACAGACCACCGCCACGGAATCCCTTCCCTCGGAGGAGCATGCAAGGCTCAGCTCGGTTTTGTTTTCATTCCACTGCTGAGAGAGAATCGTTGGTTCAAAGCCCGTCGTCACGCTACCCGGTGTGTAATAGCTCTCGAAAAACAGCAGCACCGGTGTGGAAAGACCCGAAAATTGGTGGAATCCGCTTCCCCGTCCGTTGGCACTCATGAAATGCTCGAAGCAGCAATAGGTTTCATCGGTCTCCCTCTTCCATACCTTCAGTGCCGTATCGGCGATTCGGAACGCAAGAGCGCCTTCCCCGTGATCCAAAAGCGCGCGCCAAAGAATCCATTGGTGAGGCATCCAAACCGAGCCGTTCCAATATCCTCCGGGATTATAGTAGCTTGCTCGGGTATCTACCACACCCACACCGATGGGGGTCATCAGACCATTGAGAATATTTCCAACAATTCGTTCACTTTGATGTCCGTCGGTAATTCCCGCGATATAAGGATAGATTCCGTCAAATCCCTGATTGTAATCGCTTCCGTCCTTGTATTTCAAGAATTCCTTTGGTTGTCCCTTCTCATCGTGAACCACGTAGGAAAAATATCCCGTGTCCTCATTCCACGCGTAGCTCAGGATCGCCTTCGAATATTTACAGATGGCAAGTTCGTATTCCTCTCGGTCATCGAATCCCATATCGGATGCCAAATTTCGGAGGATCTTGGCAATCAAGACCGTCAAAGCCGTGGTGATCACGGGAGAGGTATCTCTCGTGGTGGGTCCCTCCATGCCGAACTTGGTCGCCCGATACAGATAATCCTGAGGTGGATAATCATCCCATCCGCCCGAATTGTAGAAGATATTCCATGTCTTCAGAAGCCCCGAACGCATCTGGTCCTCCCTCCGATCCATCTGTGAATAGAAACGGAAGAATTGCTTGACCATGGGATAAAGCTCCCTCAGCTTCTCTCTTTGCTCGGGATATTTGAAATACAGATACTGGTACAGAAAAATCTGTGTGGGAACCACGCTTCCGTGGAAAATATAAGGAGAATGAGGATCTCCCACAGGGGTCAGGTAGGTATAGAGGCAATCATAAGCGCGATTAAAATCCGCGCTTGCCAGTCCCATGCCAATGAAACCGGAATCCCATGAATAAAGGCTGTCCCAGTTTCTTCCCGGGGTATTATGCCGAATATACTGCCGTCTGGTATAGATGGGATACACCACATTCAGGAAGGTATTGTATGCCATCATATTTTGGGAAAAGGCATACGTCTCGCCTGCGGGATTTCGTTTTACGGAATAAAGAGACGGTGCCTCCTTTGCCTGTACTCCGTCCCCACTTCTGACGGTAAAATGCAGGCTTTTAGATTCTCCCGGCTCTAAGAATAGAGGATCGGAGAGAATATTCTCATATACAAAAAGTCCGTCTTGGGAACGTAAAACGGGAGACACGTGATCGTGAATACAGAGCGGCAATGCTCTGCCGATGTCTGTATAGTAATACCGTCTGACCATTTGTGCAGGCTCTTTCCATTCCAACGTATAGGTGTGGGAAATTCCTTTGTAGGAAAGGGTCATGCGTCCATCATCCACGGTCCGTTTCGCTTCCACATGACAGGGGATCTGCCGAAAGACGGTTTCATCCGCATGCTGGCCGAACACCAAGCAGTCCAATGTGATGGACTCACCAAGGGGAGAAAGGATCAATGCATCTCCCTTTTCTACCGTGATCGGTACCGATACCGTTTCAAATTCCTTTGCGGAGAAAAGACGCACTCTGTGTGTTTCTTCCTTTACCGTTACGGAAAGCTCACAATCCTTCTCCGCTTTATAACGAATCAGAATCATATCAGAAAAAGCGGGAACTGTATAGCGAACGAAATGCTCTTCTGTTGAAAAATATCTGCCATGGATTGCCGTTCCATTGCCGCTTGCGCCCTCTGTGGGAAATTCTCCGAGGAACCGTCCGTCCGAGGCTAAGGTCTCTTTGCAAAGGATCTCGTCGTAATCCACGCAATCCACAAGTGTGCAATCTTCGGGAAGGAAAGCTTCAAAGGGCACCGTGTACCCAATTACCTCTCTTCCCTTCTTTCTTGTGGGATACTGCATAGATGCACACACATTCAAATTGACCGATTGCGGCAGCTCCGTACGATTGACGAAGGTACAGGTTATATCACATCGGCAATCATCCGTGATCACAAAATCCGCATCACAATAAACCCGATCCTTCCACTCCAGCTCATATCGATAGGAGAATCGGGTCAGCTCGGGATTGGCTCCCCACATTTTCAGTCCGTTGTCCGAGACCGCATGGGAGACCAACACCTTACGACGAAAGAATCCAGGAAACAACTCTACGTTAAAGGTCGCTCCCAATTTCGGGTCGGCAATATGGCAAACTCCCAAATATTCCTTGTTATAGGGACCCCAACGATTCATTCTCAGGTCAAACCGCTTCTCTGTCATTTGCTCTCTTTATATCCTTTCTGTGTCATTTGCTTCTTTCCCCTTGATTGTACC
>JAFVRI010000016.1 GCA_017504335.1 Clostridia bacterium | reverse complement strand
GCGAAGCGGAGCGGAGTCGAACTGCGAAGCAGTAACGAGCAAAGCGAAGGTGGAATCTCGGGCGGACTACGCTCAAGATGACACGCAGGGGGCAACACCTTCCGAAAAAATAACAAAAGGAGTACGGACAGTTTTGTTCGTACTCCTTTTTGCACGCCTTGCCCCACAAGGTTATGGTGTGTTACACCTTTTAGGTGTACTGTCGGGCGGTAATGAGCCCTCCCTTGTGTAAAGGGAGCTGTCGCTGTAAGCGACTGAGGGATTGTTTTCTGAATGTGATGGATTTGTGAAGAAGGTGTGAAAAAAGGTATTGACAGATGGGAAGAAAAGGAGTATAATACTCTGTAAGGAGGAAGATGACTATGATAATTTCCATGTTTAATTTCTGGTATTTTTTCTGGCTGATCTTAGGAATCGGCGCCATTGTCGGATTATATTTCCTGTTGAAAAAATGCTCTCTGAGAGTGCAAAAGGCGATTCTGTTTTCGCTTCTTGCCATCGGCTTTATTCTTCATTTTCTCAAGGTTTACATTCCCCCGTACAGCACGGATGAGGCAAGAATGCTTCGTGACAGCTGGTTTGTCAACATTTGCGCCGCCAATATTGCGCTCTTTCCCTTTATGTTCTTTTCCAAAAAGAAAACCGTATGGGACTACATGTTCTACATCGGTATGCTCAGCGGACTGATCGCCTTTGTTTATCCCCAGGAGCCCATCGCCAAGGTGGATCAGCTGGCGGAGCAATTGGATATTGTTCGTTTCTATTTCCACCATTGGATGCTGATCGCGGTGCCCCTCCTGTCGGTTCTCCTCGGACATCACAGACCCTCCTACAAGCGGGTATGGGTCGCTCCGGTCGGTGTGCTGCTGCTCATGCTCTTTATCATTGTGAATCAGGTATTTCAGGCAGAGCTTGGCTTTGTTCCTCTGCATTCCGAGTCGAATTTCTTGGGTATCGGCTACAAGAACACCTCTTACATTTGGGGTCCGGGCACCAATGATGCCATTGGAGAATTCTTCTCCTGGTTTACTCCTGAGATCTTCAAGATTGTTCCCGTAGGAGCGCATGCCGGAGAGGCGAAATACTGGCCTTGGTTCTGGATCATCGTGCCTGTATTCATCCTTGTGACCCCGTTGGCTTTTCTGGTTTGCATGATCTTCGATCACAAGAATTTCAAGGAAGACGTGAAAAAGCTCGTGACAAACGCACGAGCCAAATTGAATCGGAAATCCGTGTAATACATAAGAGGACGCGGGGGATGCGGGTCGCTTTTGAAAAAGCTCCGCAAAACTTTTCATACAAAATTATGGATGGATCCTTCTGCATTGTCCTCGTCATGGTGGTTGTAAAATAATATTGTTTTTCTCTAAGGTTGAAAACCGTCGGACTGCGTTGCTTGCGCACGCCACCGACGGTTTTCTTCTTTTTTTATAACGGCGGGGGCTTGCTCCCGCCGCTTTTTGTATGGAGGGCAACCCAATCGTCTGAGTCCCGATCCCTCAGGTTTCCTTCAGGATCAGGTCGTACACGTGATTGGCGCTGACGATGCGGATATATTCTCGACTGCGCATGGCGGACAGGGAGAGCTTGCGGACCACCTCGCCTTTTTCGGTACTGATGGCAACGTAGACGGTTCCCACCGGCTTTTCGGGGGTACCTCCGCCGGGACCCGCAATGCCTGTGGTGGCGGTTCCCACCGAGGCACCGAGGCGCAAGCGGACGCCCCTTGCCATTTCGCGGGCGGTTTCCTCGGACACCGCTCCGTAGGTCTCAAGGGTTTCCTTTTTGACCCCCAGCAGCTCTGTCTTTGCTTCGTTTGCGTAGGTGACACATCCACCGAGAAAGACATCGGAGCAGCCGGCAAGATCGGTCACCCGCTTGGCGCAAAGACCGCCTGTGCAGGATTCCGCGGTGGCGAGGGTCATGCCCTTACTTCTCAGATGGCGCACGGCTGCCTCTTCTAAGGAATCCACGTCGATGCCATAGATGAATTCTCCGACTTTCGTTTTACGCACGGTCTCGATCATTTTGTCGCAGAGTGCCGCCGCATGCGCCCGGGTATCTGCCGAGGCGGTGACCCGCAGGCGAACCTCCCCCTCCTTACAATAGGGTGCCACCGTGGGATTTTTCGACTCGGTCATCAGCTCCTTCAGCTCATTCTCCACCGAGGATTCGCCCATGCCGAAAATATGAATGTTCTTGCTGACCAGAACCGAATCTCTGCGGGATTGGAGATAGGGAAGGATCTCCTCCTCAAAAAGAGGGATCAGCTCACCGGGAGGGCCGGGGAGCATAATGGCGGTCTTGTTGTTCTCCCCCTCGATGGCGAGGGAGGGAGCGGTGCCGTAATGATTGGGGAACACAATGGCGCCCTCGGGCATCATGGCTTGCTTTTCGTTATTTTTGGTCATGACCCGTCCGATTCGGTCGAAATAGGAGCGAATGGCAACGAGGGATGACTCATGCAGAAACAGGGATCTTCCGAAATAAGCGGCAACCGTTTCCTTGGTCAGATCGTCGTAGGTGGGACCCAAGCCTCCGCTGGTGATCACCAGATCCGCCTCCGAGAAGGCAGCATCCAGGGCGCGGGAAAGGCGCTCGGGGTTATCGCCCACAGCTGTGTGGCGGTAGACGCAGATGCCAAGCTCTGCCAGCTTTCTCGACAGATAAGCGGCATTGGTATTGACAATATCACCGAGTAAAAGCTCGGTTCCGACGCAGAGGATCTCTGCGGTCTTAATGGGAGATGTGTTCATAAAAACTCTCCTTCCTATGTGATAACATCATTATAGCGGATAAAAGGGTGCTTTGTCCAGTATATTTTGTAAATATTTCTTGATTTGCGGGAAGGGATGTGCTAAAATGTAGGGAGAAAGGGGGGATCTGCGTGAGTGTATGCGAATTATGTCCGCGGCGGTGCGGTGTGAACCGCGAGGCGGGCGAGCTTGGATTTTGCGGACAAGGGGCGACCATGCGTATCGCCCGTGCGGCGCTTCACCCCTTTGAGGAGCCGTCGATCAGCGGCAGTCGCGGATCGGGAACCGTCTTTTTTGTAGGCTGTACCCTTCGCTGTGTCTACTGTCAGAACCGAGCCATCAGCCGCTCGGAGACGGCAGGCAGAGCGATCAGCGAGGAGGAGCTGGCGGGCATTCTGCTGGAGCTGCAGGAGAAGGGTGCCCACAACATCAATTTTGTGACCCCCACCCACTTTACCGATCCGATCCTCCGTGTGCTTCACTCGGTCAAGGAGCGGTTGAGGATCCCCGTGGTTTGGAACACCTCGGGCTATGAGCGGACAGAGACCCTTCGTCGCTTGGAGGGGCTGGTGGACGTTTATCTGCCCGATTTCAAATATGCCGAGGAGGCATCGGCACAGCGATACTCGCTTGCGCCCGGTTATCCCGAGGTAGCGCTCGGAGCCATTGCGGAAATGGTCAGACAGACGGGCACTCCCCTTTTTGACGGGGAGGGGATGCTTCTGCGGGGTACGGTGGTACGGCATCTGATCCTGCCGGGGCATCGGAAGGAGAGCATAGCGGCATTGCGGGCACTTGCCGATGCCGTATCGCCCCATGAGATCCTGCTCAGCCTGATGAGTCAGTACACCCCCGAGTTTGCCACCGATTCTCCCTACAGGAATCTGCACAGGAGGCTGACCTCCTTTGAATACGACTCGGTTCTTCGGGAGGCACAGGCGCTTGGCTTTTCGGGCTACATGCAGGAGAGATCCTCCGCTAAAACCGACTACACCCCCAATTTTTAAAAGAAAAACTTTACAAATCGGGCACTTCGTGATATAATAATCGCAGTGTGATGAAAGAAGGGAAGTGATACGAAAATGGGTGAAAAGATCAAGAGCCTGTTTTCGGGAGAAAACCGAACCAAAATTCTGAATTTGATATACAGCGTCGGCGCTGCTGTGATCTTCAATATGGTGATCCAGCTGGTGCTGTATCCCGGCTTTGAGCGGCACATGGGAGCCGAGCGCTACGGTGTAGCGCTGGCGATCATCTCGGTGCTTGCCATTACGGCGGGAAGCTTCGGCTATGCTGTCAACTGCGCAAGGCTTCTTGGCGTGGAAAAGGGATATACCGACAGCGGCAACTACAACCTGATCCTTCTCGGAATGGGTGTGATCGGAACCGTCATCGGAGTGGTGTATCTCTTCATTCTGGATCTGGCAACCCCCCTTTCACTGATCCTTTACGCGCTTTTGATGTTCTCGACCATGCTTCGGTATTACTCCGAGGTAGAGTACCGGATGAGCACGAACTTCTTCCGATACATGATTTATTATATTCTCATTTCGGTGGGATATATCGTAGGGCTTTTTGTATTCAAGTGGACCGATGAATGGATGCTGGCGCTGATTCTCGGTGAGACCGCGGCGGTGGTCTACGTGATCATCAGCGGAACCATCTACCGCCCTCCCTTCTTCAAGCCCACCAAGCACATGCTTCCCGTGATCCTGAGTGTGGGATTTGTGCTGATGTCATCCCTGATCGACAATGTGACCCTTCATGCCGACCGCATTCTTCTCCTTGCCATTACGGGAGACGGCGAAGCGGTGACGACCTACTATATCGCCTCGCTGATCGGTAAGATCGTATCCATGCTGACTCTGCCCATCAATGCCATTTTGCTCAGCTATCTGGTACGCTATCAGGGCGGACTCACCAAAAAGCTTTGGAGTGTGGTCATTGCCGTGGCGGTAGGATTCGGCGCCGTGGCATTCCTTGGATGCATGATCGTATCGCCCTGGCTCATCGGAAAGCTTTATCCCGATCAGCTGGAGGAGGTCAGAGCCTATCTGGCACCCGCCATTCTCGGACAGATCTTCTATTTTGTGTCGGGGGTGCTGATGATCGTACTGCTTCGCTTCAAGGGCGAGAAAAAGCAGCTGATCTTCAATGGCGGCTATGCGGTGATCTTCTTCGGAAGCGTTGCCGCGGGAACGGTGCTTGACGGCTTGAACGGATTTATCGTATCCATTCTGATCGCCAACGGAATCCGCTTCCTCGGCGCGGTTGTCTGGGGCTTGATCGGAAGAAAGAAGCCGACAACAGAGCCGGAAACGTAAAAGAAAGTCAGTCCTCCCCGTGCGTCCACGGGGAGGACTTTTTCTTGGTGGGAGAATCTCCTCGAAAAGGGATTGACAAAGAGGGATGAGTGTGGTACAATGATACTGAATAGGAATCTCTTTTTCGATAATGATAAGAAAATACGGAGGTTGAGCAGTGAAAACAAGGACGAGTAAGTATACGAAGATCCTTAGCGCGGCACTGGCTTTGGTTCTTGGAATCGGATCCGTGACGTTTGGCGCGAGCGCGATCACGGTAGGCGATTACACCAATGACGCCGAAAAGGATAACATCGAATTTTATGAGTTTAACAATGCCTATTGCCCCCACGAGACCATGAGTGAGGAGTGGATGGTGGAGACCTATCCCGACGGAAGCACGCCCGGCTCCTATGTGCTGAAGTGCGCGACCTGCGGTGCCGCCTGCGAATCGGTGGAGATCCCCCCCTTGAAGATCAAGACGGCATCTCTGATCCTGACCGACAGCATGGCGATCGATTACAAGGTGAGCAAAGATCTTTTGACCGAGGGCTCGTATACGGATCCCTATGTGGTCTTTTCCATGTTGGACGAGTCCGTGACGGTGACGAGCTACAGAGAGGATGAGAATTATTTCATCTTCACCTTTGACAACATTGCCCCCCAGTATATGAGCGAGACGGTGACGGCAACTCTGTATGCCACCTGCTACGGCAAGGTCTGTGCGGGAATCCCGCAAGACTACAGCGTAAAGACCTATTGCTACAACACGCTCGCGAAGTATGCTTCCGATGAATATGCCGAGCTGAGAACCCTTTTGGTGGATCTGTTGAATTACGGAACGGTTTCTCAGCAATATACGGGTCGTGTATCCTCCGGACTTGCCAATGCCGATCTGACCGACGCTCAGAGAGCGTGGGGCACGGCAGAGGATCGTGCGCTGACAACGGTTCAGGACACGAAATACATTGAGAGAGAGAATGCGACCGTAAACTGGAAGAGCGCGGGACTTTCTCTGCGTGAATCCGTGGCGCTCCGCTTCAAGATCGATGCGGCAAGTGCGGACGGACTTTCCGCGCGGGTCGTCAATGCAAACGGTGTTTATACCGTTCCTTCCTCGCAGTTTGTGGAAACCGACGGCGGATACTATGTGTATTTTGATCATCTGACCGCCGCGAACATGAGCAACGCAAACTATATTACAATTTATGATGCAAACGGACCGATCAGCAATACCTTCAGCTACAGTGTGGAATCCTATGCGTATTCCATGCTCTCCAAGACCGAGCAGGGCTTGCTGGTGGATCTGATTCATGCAATGATGCGCTACGGTGATGCCGCTAAGGCATATGTAGCTACGGATGAAGTACAGCCCGAGGATAACTGGACAGGTCTGTATTGAGGTGTGAGTTTGGTAAGGAGGTGAGAGAGATGGTAAAGGAAAATTACAAAATGCCAATCGCAGAGCTCGTAAAGGTTGAGCCCAAGGATATCATCACGTACAGTGAAGGTATTGAGCTGCCCGACGATGAGCTGTGAGAAATAAAGAAAAAGCCGCAAAGCAACGCTTTGCGGCTTTTTTGATTGCCCCAAGGACGCGGAGGACGCGGAGGAAGCGGGTCGCTTTTGAAAAAAGCTCCGCAACACCTTATTACAAAATATGGCTTGAACTTTGTGCATTGTCCTCGTCATAATTTCTGTAAAACGATATTATTTTTTCTGAGGTTGAAAACCGTCGGACCCTACATCCCGACGGTTTTCTCTTTTTTTTGTTTTGAAAACCACCAGCGGTGCCGGTGGTTCCAAAAAGCTTTAGCTATGCACAGTTCCCGCCGCAGCGAAAGGCTCGTCAGATTGTCAAGCCAAGTGCAACACTTTTTTCAAAAAATCATTTGGAGACAAAAAGCCAAGGCATTTACGAGGGCGATTGTTGATCAAAGAAACAACTGCGTCTAACTGTTCTTGCGTCACCTTATTGAAGT
>JAFVRI010000102.1 GCA_017504335.1 Clostridia bacterium | reverse complement strand
GCGCCCTCCATCATACGAACCGTACCGGCGGCATGAAGATTCGTCATGTCCACATCGAGACGGGACAGAACCGCCATGGATTTTTTTACAGTATTGGGAATATCGTGCAGCTTCAGATCCAAAAAGATCTTGTGTCCTCTCTTCTTGATCTCACGAACGATGGAGGGACCCTCCGCATAGTAAAGCTCCATACCGATCTTAACAAAGGGCTTTCTTCCGGTAAACTTGTCCAGAAATGCAAATGTCTTTTCCGCGCTGTCAAAATCACAGGCAATGATTACGTCTCTTCCCATTAGTTACATCCTCCGATTATTTCATTCAAAGATTTGATATTATATTGTTCCATCACACGGGGCAGATCCTCGATGATGGTCTTACATGCGTAGGGGTCGATCAGATTTGCCGCGCCCACCTCAACGGCGGTAGCACCGGCAAGCATCATTTCGATGACGTCCTCCGCAGAGGAGACACCGCCCATTCCCACCACGGGAATCTTGACGGCGTGTGCCACCTGATACACCATTCTCACCGCTACGGGGAAAATGGCGGGGCCCGAAAAGCCGCCCATCTTATTGGCGATCACGGGCTTCTTGGTTTTGAGATCAATTCTCATACCCAACATGGTATTGATCAGGCTGATTCCGTCCGCGCCCGCCTCCTCGCACGCCTTTGCGATGGCAACGATATCGGTAACATTGGGGGAAAGCTTGACAATCACGGGCTTTTTGGTAACCGCCTTTACGGCGCGCACCACCTCAGCAGCAGCCTCGGGAGACGTGCCAAAGCTCATGCCGCCTCCGTGAACATTGGGACAGCTGACGTTCACCTCCAGCCAGCCCACCTCGGGGCAAGCATCCATCTTCTCGCAGGTATACGCATAGTCCGCCACGGCAAAGCCGCTGACGTTTGCCATAACCTTCTTATGGAAATGCTTTCGCATTTTGGGAAGCTCCTCGGAAATGACCTTCTCCACGCCGGGATTCTGCAATCCTACGGCATTGATCATACCCGCATAGCACTCGGCAATACGGGGAGTTGGATTTCCAAAGCGGGGATCCTTGGTGGTTCCCTTGAAGGAAAAGGTTCCCAGCATATTGATATCATACAGCTCAGCAAACTCATAGCCATAGCCAAAGGTTCCGCTGGCGGGGATCACGGGATTGTCCATCTCGATGCCGCAAAGGGTCACCTTGGTATCTCTTACTTCTCCCATAAGATCTCCTCCTTTCTCATGACGGGGCCGTCCTTACAGATTCTCTTATAACCGGTAATGGTCTTGCAGGAGCATCCCATGCAAGCGCCGAAGCCGCATCCCATCCGCTCTTCAAAGCTGAACTGACCCGAAGTCTTGGCGGTGTTGTAGATCGCCTTGAGCATGGGCTCGGGACCGCAGGTGTAGAAGTAGGTATAATCCATTTCCGCCATGGGGCCGGTCACAAATCCTTTGACCCCGTAGGAGCCGTCCACGGTCGTCACGGTCACGTGGGCCCCCAGTGCGCGGAATTCTTCCTCGCAGAACACCTCACTTTTGGTATTAAAGCCAAGGATCACAGATACCTGCTTTCCCTCTCCAATCAGCTTCTTTGCAAGCATGTAGAGCGGGGGAACTCCTACGCCTCCGCCGAGAAGCAGGGGCTTATCTCCGCTGACGGAAAGATCGTATCCGTTGCCGAGACCGGTCAGTACATCCAGCGTCTCGCCCACCTTCATGGCACGCATCTGCTCAGTTCCCTTTCCTACCACCTTGTAAATGATAGTCACCGACTCTTCATCCCGATCATAGACCGAAATAGGTCTGCGGAGATAAAGTCCTTCCAGTTTGATATTGATAAACTGCCCTGAGGCGGTGATATCGGATACGTCTCCGAAAAGACGCATCCGCATGACGCTGTCAGTTAGCGCGATATTTTCGCCAATGGTAAAAATTCCCTGTTTCATGATCTCTCCTTACGCATCAATGGTAGAAATGCAAAGGGTGGTCTCTTCCAGAACATCCAAAAGCACACGAACAGTATCCAAGGAAGAGAAAAGCGTTACGTTGCTCTCGGTGGACCAAGCGCGGATCTGTCTGCCGTCGCTGATCTGATTTCTCGACTGTACGTCACTGGTATTGATGACATACGCGATATGTCCCTGACGGATGGATTCCTGGATCTCGTTGCTTCCCGTCTCGATCTTCTGGAGAATGTGAGTACGGATTCCGTTCTTCTTGAGGAAGTTTGCCGTTCCCTCGGTAGCCTCAATATTGAATCCAAGATTGTAAAAACGACGGATCAAAGGAAGCGCCTCATCCTTGTCCTTATCGGCGATGGTCGCAAACACGGTTCCGTAATTTTGCAAGCGCATACCCGATGCCTGCAAAGCCTTGTAAAGAGCGCGGTTGAGCTTATCGTCATAGCCGATTGCCTCACCCGTGGACTTCATTTCGGGAGACAGATATGCGTCAAGTCCGCGAAGCTTATTGAAGGAGAACACAGGCACCTTTACGTACCAACGCTTCTTCTCGTCAGGATAAATATCAAAGATTCCCTGCTCCTTGAGAGACTTTCCGAGAATGACTTCGGTTGCGATGTCCGCAAGGCTATATCCCGTTGCCTTCGACAGGAAGGGTACGGTACGGGAGGAACGGGGGTTCACCTCAATGATATAAACGTCCTCATTCTTGTCAACGATAAACTGAATGTTGTAAAGTCCAACGATACCGATGCCTAGTCCGAGCTTCTTTGCATACTGCAAGATGATGCCCTTTACCTTATCCGAAATGGAGAAAGGAGGATATACGCTGATGGAGTCACCGCTATGGACACCGGTACGCTCTACCAGCTCCATGATACCGGGAACGAACACGTTCTGTCCATCGCAGATCGCATCCACCTCAACCTCTTTACCGCTGATATACTTATCAACCAGTACGGGCTTATCCTCGTCGATCTCAACCGCAGTCTTCAAGTAAGAACGAAGCTGCTCCTCGTTTCCGACGATCTGCATGGCACGTCCGCCAAGCACGAAGCTGGGACGAACCAATACGGGATAACCGATCTCCGCCGCAGCGGCAATGCCGTCCTCGATCTTGGTCACTGCCTTGCCCTTTGCACGGGGAATGTTCAGCTCATTCAAAAGGTTCTCGAATGCGTTTCTGTCCTCTGCGCGGTCAATGGCGGCACAGTCGGTACCGATGATCTTCACGCCTCTGTCGAAGAGGGGCTGCGCCAAATTGATGGCGGTCTGTCCGCCCAGAGACGCGATCACACCCTCGGGCTTTTCAAACTCAATGATGTTCATCACATCCTCGGGAGTCAAAGGCTCGAAGTAGAGCTTGTCTGCGGTGGTATAGTCGGTGGAAACGGTTTCGGGGTTGTTATTGATAATAATTGCCTCATAACCGGACTTCTTGATGGTCGAGACGGCATGAACCGTAGAGTAGTCAAACTCTACACCCTGTCCAATACGGATGGGGCCCGCACCGAGCACAACGATCTTTTTCTTATCGGTGAGCACCGACGCATTCTCTCCGCTATAGGACGAGTAGAAGTAAGGAATGTATGCACCGGTGTGGCAGGTATCCACCATACGGAACACAGGGAAAAGCTTATGCTCCTTGCGGAAATTGTATACCTCAATCTCAGCACAGCTCCACAGTCTTGCCACATACTTATCGGAGAAGCCCATCTTCTTAGCGGCAGTCAGGGTCTCCAATTCAAAGGGATGTGCCTTCAGGGTCTCTTCCATGTTCACGATATTCTTGATCGCTTCCAGGAAGAAGGGGGTGATTGCGGTGATCTTGTGGATCTCCTCTACCGAAACGCCACGTGCCAAAAGCTCTGCAATAGCAAAGATGTTATCGTCACGGAAGGTGGTGATATAATCCAGAATTTCCTCGTTGGACATGGAGTCAAACTTGGCGTGATACACGTGATATACGCCGATCTCCAAGGAACGCATGCCCTTCAGGAGGCACTCCTCCAGATTGGAACCGATTCCCATGATCTCACCGGTTGCCTTCATCTGGGTTCCCAACTGGTTGGATGCGGAGGTAAACTTATCGAAGGGGAAACGGGGGAATTTTGCGATGACATAGTCAAGGCTTGGCTCAAATGCGGCATTGGTATTGGCGATCTTGATCTCCTCCAAGCTCATGCCCACAGCGATCTTTGCGGTCACACGGGCGATAGGATATCCCGATGCCTTGGAAGCCAATGCGGAAGAACGGGATACACGGGGGTTGACCTCGATCAGGTAATATTCACTGGACGTGGGCGACAGTGCGAACTGTACGTTACATCCGCCCTCGATCTTCAGCTCACGGATGAGCTTGATTGCCGAATCATTGAGCATCTTGCGATCATGCTCGCTCAAAGTCAGAATGGGAGCCACAACGATCGAGTCACCGGTATGAACACCGACAGGGTCGATATTCTCCATGCCGCAGATGGTAATGGCATGATCCTCGGAGTCGCGCATAACCTCAAATTCGATTTCCTTAAAGCCCTTTACGCTCTTTTCGATCAGAACCTGATGCACGGGAGAAAGCTCAAACGCGTTTCTTCCGATCTCGCAAAGCTCCTCCTCGTTGTAGGCAAATCCGCCACCCGTACCGCCAAGGGTGAAGGCAGGACGAAGCACAACAGGATATCCGATGCGAGCTGCTGCTTCCTTAGCTTCCTCGATGCTGTATGTGATTTCGGAAGGAATGGTAGGCTCGCCGATGGATTGACAAAGCTCCTTGAACAACTCACGGTCCTCGGCACGCTCAATGGACTCGCTGCTCGTACCCAAAAGCTCCACGTGGCACTCCTTCAGGATTCCCTTCTTCTCCAGCTGCATCGCAAGGTTCAAGCCCGTCTGTCCACCGATACCGGGAACGATGGCATCGGGTCTTTCGTAGCGAAGGATCTTCGCGATATATTCCAGGGTCAAAGGCTCCATATACACCTTATCGGCAATGGTCGTATCGGTCATGATGGTTGCAGGATTGGAGTTCACAAGAACAACCTCGTATCCCTCCTCCTTCAATGCCAAGCATGCCTGGGTACCCGCATAGTCAAACTCAGCCGCCTGACCGATGACAATGGGGCCCGATCCAATGATCAGAATCTTCTTTAGGTCTTTTCTTTTTGCCATGATAAAATTTCCTCCCGTTTTTCGTTTCTATAATTTTGTTATTTATTTCTCTTCTTCACG
>JAFVRI010000101.1 GCA_017504335.1 Clostridia bacterium | reverse complement strand
TCCTTCTTGGTCAGACCGAAGCCCTCGGTGAAAATGCTGTGGGGCTTGCCCATGTGAGAGCAAAGAATTACCTTCGCGCCCTTCTCCAAGAGGTACTGGATGGTGGGCAGTGCACCGATGATTCTCTTGTCGGAGGTGATCACGCCATCCTTCAGGGGTACATTGAAGTCGCAACGGACAAGAACTCGCTTGCCGGCTACGTCAATGTCTTCAATAGTTTTCTTGTTGTAGGTCATTGTTATATCCACCTTTCAATTTTTTTCAAAGTTTACCACATAATACTATACCACAAATTTTTTCGAATATCAAGACCTATTTGTTAAAAAATTATCTTTTTTTAATTTTTTTCATTCTTTCCCTTTCTTTTTACGCGCAAATTCACAAACCATTCATAAATATATGATATACTGAACCCATCTAAATCATTCGAAAAGGATTCTACATGAAAGAAACCATTCTCAATCAAACTTTCGACGAAGAACGTGCCCTTTACGGACTGCGGGATACAGAGGTATCGGCATGCACCTTTGAGGGGGAGGCAGACGGAGAATCCGCCCTCAAGGAATCTCGGCACGTGAAAATTCATAACTGCCGTTTTGCCCTGCGGTATCCCCTTTGGCACGCCGAGGATGTTTCCCTGACCGATTGCCACATGACCGAAACCGCACGCGCCCCCCTGTGGTATACCTCCATGGGTACGCTCCGCCATTGCAGACTCGAAGCCCCCAAGGCGCTTCGGGAATGCAAAGACACGCTCATAGAGGGCACCGTGGTTCATTCCACTGAATTCGGATGGCGTTGTCAAGACATAAAGATCCGTGATTCCTATCTGGAATCCGACTATCTTTTGTTTGAATGTCGAGATCTTACCATCTCCCGTCTGAATATGAAGGGAAAATACTCCTTCCAGTATATCGAAAATGCGCTGGTTGAGGACAGCGTATTGGATACCAAGGATGCCTTTTGGCACGCAAAGAACGTGACGGTGCGAAACTGTGAGGTTCGGGGAGAATATCTTGGTTGGTATTCCGACGGGCTGACCTTGATCGATTGCCGCATCATCGGCACGCAACCCCTTTGCTATTGCGAAAATCTTCGTCTGATCAACTGCACCATGGAAGAGACCGACCTGGCATTTGAATATTCTCACGTAGAAGCCGACATCAAAGGAGAGATCCTTTCGGTCAAAAATCCGCGTTCGGGATATGTCCGCGCCGATGCCATCGGTGAGATCATACAATCAAACTCGGTGATGGAAACAGATTGCATCATCGAAATAAAAAAAGGAGCATGACTATGAAACAAAACATCGATGTTGCCGCTTATATCTGGCCCGCCTATACGGGAAAAGAGCCCCGTACCCGCCTGTTTTGGCCCGAGGGGATCGGAGAATGGGAAACGGTTCAAAAAGCCCTTCCGAAGTTTGAAGGTCACAAGTGGCCCCGCAAGCCGCTTTGGGGCTATCAGGACGAGGCGGATCCCTCCGTCATGGAAATGCAGATTGAAGAAGCCCTCGCCCACGGTGTCAATACGTTTATTTACGATTGGTATTGGTTTGACGGCCGTCCCTTCTTGGAGCAGTGCCTCAACGACGGATTCCTGAAAGCAAAAAACAACGAAAAAATGAAATTCTTCCTCATGTGGGCAAACCACGACGCCAACTATCTGTGGGATCGCCGCAACGCCTCCGAGGACTACCGCGCCACGGTGATCTGGCAGGGAAAGACCGATCTTGCCAACTTCTACGTCATTGGAAAGCGTTGGTTGGATCAATACTTTACCCTTCCCAACTACTACAAGATCGACGGCAAGCCCCTGATTTCCATCTACGATCTTGCCAACTTCATCAACTCCTTCGGCTCGGTCGAGACGACACGCGATGCCATGCTTTGGCTGGACGAGGAAGCCAAGAAATACGGATTGCCCGGGGTTCACTTCCAGGTGATTCATCAGGGAGCAAGAACCCAGAACCTGTCGGGAATCGATGCTGAAAAGGCATCGGAGGATCTGATTGCGGAGCTTCCCTTCTCCTCCATCACCAACTATCAGTATGCCCATATGGTCAACGTCGACCGTCCCTTCTGCGAGACCACCCCCGACGTCATTGCGGAGTGGAACCGTTTGCATGAGAAATTCGATGCAACCTATTACCCTCACGTCTCCATCGGTTGGGACAACAATCCCCGACATCTGACACTTTTCAAGCCGAACATTCTCAGGGACAATACCCCCGATGCGTTCCGCGAAGCACTGCGTGAAGCAAAGAAATTTGCCGAAGCCACCGGTGTTTCCATGGTGACCGTCAACAGCTGGAACGAATGGACCGAGGGTAGCTATCTTCTACCTGATGATCTTTACGGATACGGCTATCTTGACGCGGTCAAACAAGTTTTTCTCGAGGATGACCAATGAGACCGATCGGAATTGCAATGCACGCCATCGGCAATCTCACCGATGAAGAGTATATTCGACTCATAAAGGATCAGGGATTTTCCGCTACCTTTACGGATATGTTTGCCACCGACAAGCAACAAGCGGAGCTTGCGGAGCTCCTGGCGAAACATGGCGTGTTCTATGAAACTCTCCACGCTCCCTTCGGTCACATCAATGATATCTGGATGGACAAGACAGAGGGACATGAAATGTTCCGTGAGCTTTGCGATTGCATAGACCGTGCATCTGCCGCAGGTGTTCCCACAGTGGTGGTTCACCTATCCTCGGGCATGAATCCTCCATCTATCACCGACATCGGAAGAGCTCGTTTTACATGCCTTGTGGACTATGCAGACCGAAAGAACGTAAAGATCGCCTTTGAAAATCAGAGATGGCTTGCCAATCTCTCCTGGGCGATGGAATTTTTCTCTCCCGATACGGTGGGCTTCTGTTGGGATTGCGGTCATGAGCATTGCTTCACTCCCGGTCGGCAGTATATGCCTCTGTTCGGAAATCGGTTGATCGCCCTACATATCCATGACAACTCCTGCGAATACAATGCGGATGATCATTGGCTTCCCTTTGACGGCTCGATCAATTTTGAGCGGATCGCCAGTCAGATCAAGGCCTCGGATTACAAGGGCTCCCTCATGCTGGAGGTGATCGGCACCCGTCCGAGATACCGCGCCATGGACACTGAGACCTATATCTCCCGTGCAGCCGAAGCGGCGAAGCATCTGCGTGCTATGGTGGAAGGAGAGAACGCATGAGAAAGATCGGAATGAATGTATTTTTGAGATACACCGACGATGCATATGTGTCGTATATGAAAGAGCTTGGCTTTGAGGCGGCATTCACTGCCTCGGTAAAGGATCCCGCCGAGCAGGCAAGAATTGCCGATCTGTTTGCCCGTCACGGCCTTTCCTACGATTTTTTGCACGCCCCTTTCACCCTGATCAACGATATGTGGCTGGACAACGAAAACGGAGAGATCATGCTTGCCGATCTTCTGGAAAGCGTGGATCGCTGTTCCGAGGTAGGCGTGCCCGTTGACGTGATCCATCTGTCCGCGAAGGATACTCCTCCCTCGGTCTCCGATATCGGTCGGAGACGCTACCACACCTTGGTGGACTATGCCGCAAAAAAAGGTGTCAAGCTCGCCTTTGAAAATCTCCGCAAGCTTTACAACGTGGCATGGGCAATGGAGGAATTCCGAGACGCAGACCACGTAGGCTTCTGTTGGGATTGCGGTCACGAAAACTGCTTCACAAAAAACGTGGAATTTATGACCCTTTACGGTGACCGCCTGCTCTGCACCCACATTCACGACAACCGAGGCTTGCAGGGCTTGGACGACCACATGATCCCCTTTGACGGAAATCTGAATTTCAATCGATTTGCCGAGCATATCCGCGCGTCGGGCTACCAAGGCGCACTGATGATGGAGATTGCCGAGCGGATGCCCTGCTACGAGGAAATGTCCCGTGAAGCTTATTTGGAGCGTGCCGCTGCGGCAGGAAAGCGCCTGCGCGCCCTGACCGACGGAAACGAATAGGAGATACAATTTTGTTATACTGGAAAATTCCTTTGATCGTGGTTTCGGTCGCCCTTCTGATCACCGTTGCCACTTCCTTAGTTTGCTTTTTCATGACCTTTTATTCTTCCAAACGGAAGCAAAAGAAGAAAACGCAAAGTCCCGCTCCCGGCGGAAAGGTTTATGATCCCTACCGCACGCAAATCCTCGATTGGATCCGAGAGGTACGGGAGCTTCCCTACAAGGATCTGACCATTACCTCCTTCGACGGTCTTACCCTAAAGGGGGCATATTATGAATTTTATAAGGATGCGCCCACGGAAATCCTCTTTCACGGTTATCGAGGCAATTCCATCCGCGATCTCAGCGGCGGTGTGATTCGTTGCCGAACGCTGGGGCACAATGCGCTTCTGGTCGATCACCGTGCCTGCGGACGAAGTGAGGGACGGATCATCACCTTCGGTGCCAAGGAAAGCCGTGACTGTGTGGCTTGGGCGCACTATTTCGCAAAGGAAATAAACCCTGATTCCAAGATCATTCTGACGGGGATCTCCATGGGAGCGGCAACCGTGCTGACGGCGGCATCCATGGATCTGCCCGAACAGGTCATCGGCATTCTTGCCGATTGCGGCTATACCTCCACCAAGGAGATCGTTCAGAAGGTCATGAAGGAAGATATGGGATTACCGCCAAAGCTTCTCTATCCCTTTGCCAAGCTCAGCGCCCTTGTGATCGGACGCTTCAATCCCGACAAAACCTCTCCCGAAAAATCCATGGCAAGGTGCCGTCTTCCCGTTCTGTTCTTCCACGGTGATGCCGATGATTTTGTTCCCTGCTATATGAGCGAGCGAAATTACGAGGTATGCGCTTCGGCGCAGAAGCGGTTGGTCATTACCCCCTCTGCCGGTCACGGACTTTGCTTTCCCGTGGATCAGGAAACCTACCTTCGGGAAATGCGGGAGTTTTTCCACACAATCTAAAAAATCAAGCCTTTCCCGTGCGGGAAAGGCTTGATTTTTTTACTTTGCAAGTGTAAAGCGATTGACGCCGTTTTTCAGAGTTCTCTTTTCCTTGCCCCATACGAAATCGCAAGCAAGTCCCTCGGGCAGCTCAATTTCGAAGGAGATCTCGGATTCTGTCTGTTGCCAGTTCATTCCCACCGTTCCGCAGGGGATCTGCAAGGATCCCTTGGCAAAGGAAAGTTTCTTCGGGATCTTCGGAGAAATCAGGAGCTTCTCATATCCCACCGAATCCTCGGTTTGAGTAATTCCCAAAATCGAAGAGATCAAATACTGAGTGCAAACGCCAAACATGGGATGGTCATGAGAATAAATACCGTCCCATTGCTCCCAAAGTGTCGTCGCGCCGTGATCCATCATATAGCCGAAGGACCCCATGTCGTGAGAGGTCAGCAGATCATAGGCAAGATCTTCGTCTCCGTTCGCAAACAGAAGATCCATAAGCATGGGCGTTCCAAAAATACCCGTATCAAAATGACCGAGGTCTTTATATTTTTTATACAGATTCCCATACGTCCGATCGTCTCCTATCCCCACGGCAAGAGCTATGGCATCCGCACCTTGGATTCCTTCGCAGAAACTTCCCTTTTCCCGATCGTAGTAGGCGGCATAGACTCCGTCGATGGCATTCTTGGAGATCTTCTCCCATTCGGAGAGATCCTCTTCGTGTCCCAATCGTTTGGAAATTTTTGAAATATATGTTAATGTTTGAATCAACAGGCAGGTGTTGACAAATGGCTCTGGGATCACGGTCTTTTCCAAGGTACACCAATCTCCGAGGCACCATCCGTCCTTTTCTCCGCTGATCACGAGTCCGTTCTCGGAATGAGCGACCATATATCCGATCCACCGCTTCATCCGCTCATAGTATTCTGCCAGATGCGCGGTTTCACCAAAGGCGCGGTAGAAATAATAGGGCACGTAAATGGCTGCTCCGCCCCAGCCTCCGGGGCCTCCTCCGCCACCCGCAAAGGGAGCGGTATAGTTCACGTGTCCCGTTTCGGGGTCTTGGGAA
Organism: Clostridia bacterium; assembly: GCA_017504335.1. Classification (GTDB taxonomy): domain Bacteria; phylum Bacillota; class Clostridia; order Oscillospirales; family CAG-272; genus HGM12713. The sequence continues at coordinate 1,603 of JAFVRI010000101.1, read as the reverse complement.
TCAAAAATATCCCGCATCCACTTGCGATAAAAATCCTTCGTATCCAACAACATCATTCCTGCGGGTGCGCAAAGCTGACCGTCTCCCGTGTATCCGAGACGCTCACGGTGCGGGCAATCTGATGGAACGCCTGCGTGCATATTGTTGAGCTGGGTACGCAGATAGGTCTCAAAAAGCCAATTCAGTTCGGAAGAGGATGAGGTAAATGCTGCCGTTTTCTTCACGTCACTGTGAACCACCGCCACATCCACCGCTTCCGCCTTTCCGAGAATTTCAAAGTAGCGAAAGCCGTGCCAGACAAAGAGAGGCTCCCAGATCTGCTCTGTGCCGTCCGAGACAAACACATCCTCCTGCATCTGCCGATCTCTGCCCGCGCTTGCGAAATCCAATCTGCGGTCGTTTACGTTCTCAGCGTAACGGATCCGAATCTCATGTCCCCTGGGGGCGCAAACACGGATACGGGCAAATCCGCTGATATTTTCTCCCACGTCATAGACCGTACCCATGCGATCGGAACGAATGACGGTTGGAATGACTCTCCGTTCCACACGGTCGGGAACCGAATCGTTCTCGGTCAGGATCGTATCGGGCAGATCGATCACCGATACGGAACGGTAAGCAAATTCTTTAATCCTCGCATCATATACCTCACCTCGGTAGAGCTGGTCATACACACGGGGACTGTTGCGGAAGCGCTCGCTACCGTCGGAGTGGATTGCGGTTCCATCCACTTCCAATGCGTACCGAGCACCGAGATCCTCGCCAAAGCTCATATTGCCCTCCGGAATCCGCATCGTCTGTCGATACCAACCGCTTCCCAGGGCGATCTCCAAGCGGTTTTCACCCCTCTGCAGATAGGGCGCCAGATCATAGACCGTATAATAGCAACGAACGGTCAACCGATCCGCAATGGGAAAGGTCAGCTTCATTTCGGGTCTGTCATGGAACAAACTGTTGGCAGGCAGAAAATAGTCGTTTTCGATCCTTTTTCCATTAAGATAAAGAACGAAAAAGCCAAGAGATGTGATCGCAATTTTTCCATTGGAGGGATCCTGACACTCAAACCGTCTCTCAATTATAGGATCACCATATTCTCCTCGACAGACGACCCATCGAGCCTTCCCTATTTCCTCATGAACACTCATAAAAACCTCCCACGGTAACTTGATACATTCATTATACAGGAGAATGCCTTTATTTTCAAGACTTTATCAAAAACTTCTTTATTTTTTGGAACGACTCCATTCCGCAAAAAAGAGGACGGAAGCGGTGCCTTCCATAAAGCAGGTTTTACCTACCGATAGAAAATCAAACTCGTAGGGGCGTTCTGTGAACGCCCGCGGGCGAACGCAGTTCGCCCCTACATCAAAAAGGACAGAGAACGTTCTCTGTCCTTTTTCACACGCCTTGCCCCGCAAGGTATAGTGTGTTACACCTTTTAGGTGTACTGTCGGGCAGGAATGAGCCTCGTCAGATTGTCAAGCCAAGTGCAACACTTTTTTCAAAAAATCATTTGGAGACAAAAAGCCAAGGCATTTACGAGGGCGATTGTTGATCAAAGAAACAACTGCGTCTAACTGTTCTTGCGTCACCTTATTGAAGT
>JAFVRI010000015.1 GCA_017504335.1 Clostridia bacterium | reverse complement strand
GTTGAAAACCGTCGGACGGCTGCTACGCCACCGACGGTTTTCTTCTTTATAACGGAAAAGGAATTTTTTTAATACTCTTGACATTTTTCTTGCGGTATGCTATAATGACTTATCGAAGTTTATTCGGAAGAAATTCTTTTCATAGGAGGCTTATCATGAGCAGAATTAAGACCATCGAAACCAAGGATATCGCAAAGACCGTTGAGAACGGCGGCTGTGGCGAGTGCCAGACCTCTTGCCAGTCCGCTTGCAAGACCTCTTGCGGCGTTGCCAATCAGCAGTGCGAGAATCAGAAGTAAGAAATTGTCATTCTGATTGAGTGGGTGTTTGATTTCAAACACCCACTTCTCATTGAATAAGGAGATTTTTGACATGGTACATCAATACAAACTGAACGGATACAACATTGTTCTGGACACCTGCTCGGGCTCGGTGCATACGGTGGACGAGGTGGCATACGACGTGATCGCGCTCTACAAGACCGAGACCCCCGAGGCGATCGTGAAGGCAATGACCGAAAAATATGCCCATCTGCCCGACGTGACCGAGGAAGAGATCTACGAATGCATCGACGACATTCGTGCCTTAGAGGAGGCGGGCAAGCTCTTTTCCGCAGATGCTTACGAGGGACTTGCCAAGACCTACAAGAACAATTCCAAGGTGATCAAGGCGCTTTGTCTGCACGTGGCGCACACCTGCAATCTTAACTGCAATTACTGCTTTGCCAGCCAGGGAAAATATCAGGGTGACCGAGCGCTGATGAGCCTTGAGGTCGGAAAGAGAGCCTTTGATTTTCTCATTGAAAATTCGGGCACGCGCCGCAATCTTGAGGTGGACTTTTTTGGCGGTGAGCCCTTGATGAACTGGGATGTGGTCAAGCAGCTGGTGGCATATGCCCGCAGCATTGAGAAGGAGAAGGGAAAGAATTTCCGATTTACCCTGACTACCAACGGCATGCTGGTTGATGATGAGGTCATTGACTTCTGCAATCGGGAAATGAGCAACGTGGTACTGAGTCTGGACGGACGGAAGGAGGTCAACGACCATTTCCGCCGTGACTACGCGGGAAGAGGAAGCTACGACACCATCGTGCCCAAATTCCAAAAGTTTGTCAAGGCGAGAGAGGGCAAGAACTACTACGTGCGGGGAACCTTTACCCACAACAACGTGGATTTTACCGAGGATCTGTTTCACATGGCGGATCTCGGCTTTACCGAGCTGAGCATGGAGCCTGTGGTCTGTCCGCCCGATGATCCTTATGCGTTGACCGAGGAGGATCTGCCGAAGCTCTTTGAGCAGTATGAGATCCTTGCCAAGGAAATGATCAAGCGCAAAAAAGAGGGAAGGGGCTTTACCTTCTACCATTACATGCTGGATCTGAAGCACGGTCCTTGCATCTACAAGAGAATTACGGGCTGTGGCTCGGGAACCGAATACATGGCGGTGACGCCTTGGGGTGAGCTGTACCCCTGCCACCAGTTTGTGGGTGACTCAAAATACAGTCTGGGTAACATCTGGGACGGTGTGACCAACACCGCGGTGCAGGACGAGTTCCGTTCCTGCAATGCCTATGCTCGTGAGGAATGCAAGGATTGCTGGGCGCGGCTCTACTGCTCGGGCGGATGTGCCGCCAACGCGTACCATGCCACGGGAAGCATCGGTGGAATCTACCGCTACGGCTGTGAGCTGTTCAAGAAGCGCATTGAGTGCGCGGTCATGATGCAGGTTGCCGAGGCGGAAGAAGAATAACATGACCACGCCGATTTTGGATTTTGTTCGGCGCTATGCCGAGGCGGACGGGATCCGCTTTCACATGCCGGGTCACAAGGGGGTATCCTTCCTTGGATGTGAGTCCTTGGATATCACCGAGGTAGCGGGAGCGGACGTGCTGTACGCGCCCGAGGGGATCATTGCCGAGAGCGAGGCGAATGCCACCGCGCTCTTTGGCTCCGCGCACACCTTCTATTCTGCCGAGGGCTCTACCCTTTGCATCAAGGCGATGCTGGCGATCGTGTCGGCGGGGAAGGGCGATCGCCCATGGATCCTTGCGGCGCGGAATGCCCACAAGTCGCTGATCTACGGAGCCGCTATGCTGGATCTGAGGATTCGCTGGTTGGACGGGGAAGAGGGCGCCCATCTTTGCCGATGTGACGTGACTCCCGACGATGTAGCCGCCGCGCTTTCGTCCATGGAGGAAAAGCCTTGTGCGGTCTATCTGACCTCGCCCGATTATCTCGGAAATCTTGCGGACGTTGCGGGAATTTCAGCGGTCTGTCGAAAGTGGGGAATTCCTCTGTTGGTTGACAACGCACACGGCGCGTATTTGAAATTCTTGGAGCCCTCCTTGCATCCCTTGGATCAGGGAGCTGCCATGTGTTGCGATTCCGCACATAAGACGTTGCCTGTTCTGACGGGGGGCGCCTATCTGCACGTGGCGAAGGGGCAAGAGCCATATTTGTCGGGTGCCCGAGGTGCGCTGTCGCTTTTTGCGTCTACCAGCCCGTCTTATTTGATTCTGCAATCCTTGGATGCTTGCAATCGCTATCTGTCCGAGGGGTATGCACGCAGGCTTTCTCTCTGCTGTCAGAGGATAGAAATGCTTCGCCGCGCTCTTTCGGAGCTTGGCTTTTCCGTGAATCAAACCGAGCCCTTGAAGTTGACGGTCTCTCCTCGCTCTCTCGGATATACGGGAGACGGGCTTGCCGCTTATCTGCGTGAAAAAAGGATCGAATGCGAATTTTCCGACAGTGACGCATTGGTTCTGATGATCACTCCCGAAAACGGTCAAGAGGATTTGGACAGACTTCTTTCGGTTCTTTCGGCGCTTCCGAAGCAAGCCCCCTTGCCCCAAGGCGATGTCTGCCTGCGTTTTTGCGGCAAAAGAACCTCCGAAAACATTCGCCGCGCTATGCTCGCCCCTCGCAAGACGATTTCCGCGCGGGATGCCGAGGGCTGTATTTGCGCCACTCCCACCGTTTCCTGTCCCCCCGCCATCCCCATCGCCGTCAGCGGTGATGTGATCACCAAAGAGGACATCGACCTCTTTCTGCGGTACGGGATCGAAAATGTAGATGTGGTGGAGATTTCTTACGACTAATTTTAGGTCGCTTTTTAGAAAAAAGCTTGGCAAAAACTTTCATACAAATTATGGCTTGACCTTTGTGCAATCTCCTCGTCATAATTTGTGTAAAATGATATTGTTTTTTCTCTGAGGTTGAAAACCGTCGGACTGCGTTGCTGAGCCAACATATGCGCAAGCATATGTCCCGAAGCGAAGCGAAGGAGGACACCGATGGTTTTCTTCTTTTTTAT
>JAFVRI010000100.1 GCA_017504335.1 Clostridia bacterium | reverse complement strand
CGGTTACGTCGCTGAAAGGGGAAAAGCTCACGGTGTAGGGGATAAAATAAAGATTACCCGGTTGTAACGGAATGGTTTTTCCGTTATGTTCATAGCCTCCGATTCCCGAATGAATATAATAAAGGCGGTTGATTCCGATGTGCTTTTTGCAATACCATGCATTGACGGGAGCGGTTGACGAGCCATAGCAAATGATGCGTCCTATTGTTTCCATTTTTCTTCACCTCGTCGATTTTGAACAATTTTTAATCGAATATGAGCATAGACCGCTATTGCGCAGATATGATATAATAGACTTAAAGTCTTATGAAAATATTTTATCAAATCGATCGATATTTGTCAACTATGAAAGGGATTTTTTATGATCACGTTGGAGGAAAATAAACAATGGTTTAAGGAAGCGAAAATGGGTATGATGATCCATTGGGGGCTTTACAGTCTGTTGGCGGGTGAATATCGCGGTCAGCGCATGGGCGACATGATCGGTGAGTGGGCGCAGTCCTATTTTCGGATTCCGTGCAAGGAATATGAAAAGCTTGCCGATGCGTTCAATCCCATATACTTCGATGCGGAGGAATGGGTGCGGCTTGCCAAGGATGCGGGCATGAACTATATGGTGGTGACGAGCAAGCACCACGACGGCTTTTGCCTGTTTCAGAGTGAGGTCGATTCCTACAACGTGGTCGATGCGACCCCCTTTGGCCGCGACGTGATCGGCGAGCTTGCCGATGCCTGCCGCAAGCACGGAATGAAATTCGGTCTGTACTATTCCCAAGAGCTGGATTGGCACGAGCCGAACGGCGGCGGATATCTGCCGCGCCATCTCAATGTGTGTGATACGCATTGGACGAACAATTGGGATTTCCCCAACGATACCGAAAAGAATTTTGAGGAGTGCTTCCGCAAAAAGACGCTGCCTCAGGTGCGTGAGCTTCTGACCAAATATGGAGACATTTGCCTGATCTGGTTCGATACGCCTCACTGCATTACACCCGAGCAATCGCGTGAACTCTATGATCTGGTAAAATCCTTGCAGCCCAACTGTCTCATCAACAGTCGCATCGGAAACGGTCTTGGCGACTATACGTCCATGGGGGATAACGAAATTCCCGATGAATACATGACTGACGTTTTGGTGGAATCTCCCACTACCCTGAATCATACCTGGGGTTTTAAGTATTACGATGACGATTGGAAGGATGCGGAGAAGGTCTTGCGGATCAAGAAGCATCTCAATGAGCGAGGCGTGAATTATTTGCTCAACGTAGGTCCTGACCATATGGGAAGAATTCCCGTGCCTGCTATGGACATCTTGCGAGAGGTGGGGGAAAAATCCAAGAATGCGCTGAATGGCTGATAAAGGATTTTTTGTTATCGAATCTATCCCAAAAATTTGAAAGCGAGGTGTGTGGATGAAAAACTTTGTATATTTTCACTGCTATGGAGAGGATCTTTGGCGGGGCTATGAAAAGAACGGTCTGCTTCGGGAAAATTTCGGAATCCGCTGTATGCAGTCCATATATTTATCCGAGGATCGGTTATTTAATTCGATCTTGAAAAAAGGCGGGGAGCTTTACAATTACATCAAGGAAAAGAAATGTTTTCTTTACGTTGACCGTCTGCAAGGGGGAACTGTTATTCAGGAATACGAATACGACGAGGAGCTCATCAGGGAATACCGCGAGATGCTCGGAGACCGTTTCTTAGGCTTCCAAATGCACGAATGGCTCACCAACTATAAGAACGACGTGGATATGAAGCTTGCCGAGCTTTCCGAGGAGCAATGGACGGAAGAGAATATCAAGCAAATGATATTTGAGAAATATCCGTATCCGTATTTGCTTTTGGAGGCGATGACCGCCAAGGAGCATGCGGAGGCGGGAAAGCCGAAATCGTGGCAACAGTTTTATGACAACATGATCGCCCTTTACAGAAAGCGCGCCGAAAAATTTCCGTTGCTGCCGTGTAGTTCGTGGTTTATGATGTTTCCCTTTGAGGCGGAAAACGGTGCGACGGCGATCATGCCGGAGATCGGCGCTCAGGCTCGCCATATGCGGCTGCAGATGTGCTTTGCGCGAGGTGTCTGCAAGGCATACGGCATACGGTTTGGTGCGTATTATGAGCCGTGGGGCGGCATTCCCTTTGGAGCCTGTTCTTATAATAACGTTCCTCAGAATGAATGGGGGTGTGAGCGATCAGAGGGGGCTCTTTGCGGAAAGGGAAGCGAGAATTACGGATCGTCCAGATCCCTTCAATGGCGTGCGCATCTCTACGCCTATCTGTCCGGAGCGAAATTTATCTCGGAGGAATGGGGCGGGTATAATACTTTTAAGGATATGGAGACCTATGAGCTTTCCGAGTACGGTCTGGTAAAGAAGCGTTTTTTGGATTTCGTGGACAAATATCCCGACGTGGGCGAGAAGGTTTCGCCCATCGCTGCCGTCATTTCAAATCGATTGCCCTGCTTTACGGTGGAGGGCTACGCTACGGGAGGCGACGAAACCATGTTTGGTTATCCGATGGATGAGGAGCTGATGGCGATCAACAAGGCTGCCAAGGACGGAGCACGAAGGATCTTTCAGGACAGAGTCGATATGCTGGGCACAGAGCCCAAAGTGCTCATCAACTCCTATATTCCCGATGCGGTGGATATGCTCAACGAGGGAGACGGACATGCGCTGAAGGCATATCAATATTTGGTAGACATAACGGGTGAAGCGGACTTCAAGGACCGATATGACAACGTCATTACGCCCGACGAAGTGGAAGAAAAGCTGCATGAGCTGTTGCCCTGCCGTGTGGACGGCGGCTTCCACTATCTCCTCAACGAAGCCGAGGATGGATACTACCTGTCGGTCTTCAATCACAGCGGCATCGTACGAACCGTAGAAACGGGAGAGTTGGTATTGCCTGAGGCGACAAAAACGGCAACGATCACGATCAAGGACGGTAAATGCCTTTTGCCCTTGGAGGGAAATACCGACGTACGGCTTGAGAACGGTAAATATTTCGTGAATTTGAAGGGCGGAGAGTGGCTGTTTGCTAAAATTTCATAAAGATATTTTGAAAAATTCAAGTGTTTGCAATATAAATCATAAGATTTGAAAAAGGGAAATACATATGAAGCAATTGGAAAAAATCTTTGCGGGAACAACCTTTTTTACCCATGGAGGCCAATTGGATGTCACATCCACCGAGCCGCTGACGGTGGCGTTTATCGGCGGTTCTTTAACCGAGGGAGAAGTGGATTATGAGGGAACCTCTCTGGACAATGAAAATTTAAAATGGGCAAACGTAGTGATCCGTTTTCTCTCGGGTCTGTTTCCTCTTCGTTCCATCAAAGCCGTGAACGTGGGCTTGGGTGGAACGGGCAGCCAATACGGCGCAATACGTTTTGAACGGGACGTGCTGTCTCACAAACCTGACCTGATCTTTATTGAATTTTCCTGCAACGACTGTCCCCCCTCCGATGCGGCTTGCGAGGGGCAGGGAAAAAAGGAACGGCAGATTTACTTGGAAAGCATGATCCGTCAGTGTATGGAGATGGACAAGGTACCTGCCGTGATCTATATGCATGTGCCTGTTCCATACGCGCCCGAGCAGATGCGACTCTACCGAAAGGGCTGCGCGCTCAAGAAAGAGATTTTGGATCATTACGGCATCGGTACGGTGGACGCGATGGCAGACGTTCGGCATGAATTTGAAGTCGAGCAAGCAAAGGATTCCACGCTGACATGGGAAGATTTCCTTCGCGGATATTACGAGCAATACGACAACGGCGGCTTCAACGTGCATCCATACGCGTCGGGGTATTTGCTGTTTGCCACGTCCGTGATCAATGCCTTGACACGGAATCCCAAAACATATTTCAGCCCTTTTCAAATGAAGGCCGAGTTGTGTTGCAAGGATTTTCAATCTGAGGTCAACGAACGGTATCACTATCTTCCCGCCGCATCCGAACGATTCTCTTATGAAGGGGATTGGACGCTCTATACGGCGGAGCATCCCTATGAATCCGAGGATCCGACACTGCGGATTCGACCGAATCGCTTGACGCGCGCTCATCAATTTCCCGACGGTGTGATGCAGGCGTACGAGCCACACGGTGCTTCGTTCTCCTTTGAAAGTGAGGCGGATCGGATCTGTATGCCGCACGTATCGGCAAAAGCGGGGCTGGGTGCCACGGTTTACGCGGACGGAAT
>JAFVRI010000099.1 GCA_017504335.1 Clostridia bacterium | reverse complement strand
TTGCCGAATTCCTCGGAAAGGAAGAGGATATCGAGGTTAAGACCGCAACCCTTTACGACGAGAATTGCGGTATCACCAAGGAGATTTTGGCTGAAACCGACGTTATCATCTGGTGGGGACATGTGAAGCATAAGGATGTTCCCGATGAGGTGGCTGCAATGGTTCGCGATGCGGTTCATCAGGGAATGGGAGCTATCTTCCTCCACTCCGCACATTATTCCAAGCCCTTTAAGCTTTTGATGGGAACCCCCTGCAGCCTGACATGGAGAGAGTCCGGGGATTCTGAGGTTCTGTGGGTGATTGATCCTTCGCATCCCATTACCCGCGACATTGACCGTTATTTCACGTTGGACGGTGAGGAGACCTACGGTGAGCCCTTTACCATCCCGAATCCCGACAAGCTGCTTCTGATCGGTAGCTATTCCGGTGGAGAGGTATTCCGCTCCGGTTGTCTCTATGAGCGCGTCAACGGAAAGGTTTTCTACTTCCAGCCCGGTCATGAAAGCTACCCGACCTTCTATGTTCCCGAGGTTCAGTCGATCATCCGCAATGCGGTTCGTTTCGTTGCGCCTACCTACCGTCAGAAGATAAGGTGCCCTGAGGTGCGCAAGATCACCGATGAGGGACCTTACGTAATCGGATAATTCAAGAAAGAAACCGATATGGCAAGATTGATTAAGGTTGGCATCATCGGATGCGGCGGAATCGCCAACGGCAAGCACATGCCCTCCCTGGCGAAGGTCGCCGATTGTGACATGGTCGCATTCTGCGACATCATTCCCGAGCGCGCCGAGAAGGCGGCAAAGGAATACGGCACACCCGATGCCAAGATATATACCGATTATAAGGAGCTTTTGAAGAACCCCGAGATCGAGGTGGTTCATGTGTGTACCCCCAACCGTTCCCACAGCTTTATTACGGTGGATGCGTTGGAGGCGGGTAAGCATGTTATGTGCGAAAAGCCTATGGCGATCAATTCCGCGGAAGCGAAGAAGATGATTGATGCGGCAAACCGTACAGGCAAGAAGCTGACCATCGGATACCAGAGCCGATTCCGTGACGATGCTATATACATGAAGCAGGAGGCGGAAGAGGGGACCTTTGGCGATATTTACTATGCCAAGGCAACCGCGCTTCGCCGCAGAGCTGTTCCCACCTGGGGAGTGTTCCTGAACGAGTACGAGCAGGGCGGCGGTCCTCTGATTGATATCGGAACCCACGCACTGGATCTGACCCTTTGGATGATGGATAACTACAAACCGAAGTACTGTGTCGGCACAGCATACCATAAGCTCAACAAGGACCAAGATCAAGGCAACATGTGGGGCAACTGGGATCCCGATAAGTTTACGGTAGAGGATTCCGCGTTTGGCTTTATTGTCATGGAAAACGGTGCTACCATTGTTTTGGAATCCGCATGGGCGCTGAACACGCTGGACGTACGCGAGGCAGTTACATCGGTTTGCGGAACGCTGGCGGGAGCCGACATGATGAACGGATTGCGCATCAACGGAATCCGTCACGGCAGACAGTACGTGCTGGAGCCCAGCTTTAAAGCGGGCGGAGTTGCCTTCAACGACGGCAAGAAGGGTGAGAGCGCAGCGGATCGTGAGGAGCGTCTGTGGATCGAAGCGGTGCGTAATGATACCGAGCCTCTAACCAAGCCCGAACAGGCATACTGTGTCACCAGAATTTTGGAAGGAATCTATGAGTCCTCTAAGAGCGGAGATATCTATCGCTTTGAAAACTAAAAGGAAGTCCGCACCGAATCGGTGCGGACTTTTTGTATGCATAAACGTGGGGCTTGACAAAGTGGGGGATTTATGATATACTAAGAAAAATGTTCCGTGATAGGAAGGAGAATGTTCGTGAAAAAATTTTTACGTGTAATTTTTGCAATGCTTCTTACGCTTTCCTTGACGCTCTTTCTGTTTTCCTGCGGAGAGGATTTCGATGTTGATGCCGGTGAAGGCATACCGACCGATTCCGAAAATGGATCGGTTGACTCGTCTACCGAGTTATCTACTGATAGCGAATCCGATACGCAGAAGGGCGGCTTGGAGGTCGTAACCGATCCGTTGGATTTTAATTCCCCCGGCGACAATGTGGATTTTGGCGATATGATTGGCAGCGATACGGTCGGTGCCGAATCGGAGGAAGATCCCGATTCGATTGAGAGCTCCGATGAGTCGGAAAATACCATTCCCGAGGCTCCCGTAAATACCGAGGATGCTGAGGCATCCGGCGAGGCGACGGATGCCGATCCCAGTGAGACCGAGAAAAATGAGGGATCTGAGGAACCCGAGCAGCCTGTGAATACGGACAGTGAGACTGTGACGGACACCGAAACCGAGACCGAGAGCGAGACCGAAACGGATACGGATACGGATACGGATACGGATACGGAGAAGGAGACCTCTTCCATTCAGCAGGGCGGACATATGCCGGATGACGGACTGCATTTCGGACCGATCCTCTCGGGCAATTCTGTATCGAGACCTCAAAACTGATTGACATAAAAATCCCGACACCATACGTGTCGGGACTTTTTTATGCTTGAACGGATCTCTTTGCGGCGGTCAGGGTATTCTTCATCAGCATGGTGATGGTCATAGGACCTACACCTCCGGGAACGGGAGTGATATACGAAGCCTTTTCGGACACCGAGGCAAAATCCACATCACCGGTCAGCTTTCCGTCCGCGCGGCGGTTCATGCCGACATCAATGACGATAGCCCCTTCCTTGACCATATCGGCGGTAAAGAAGTCCGCCTTTCCGATGGCGGCTACCAGAATATCTGCTCGACGGCAGACCTCTGCAAGGTTCTTGGTGCGGCTGTGGCAAACCGTTACGGTTCCGTTTGCATGGAGCAGAAGCATCGCCTGAGGCTTTCCAACAATGTTGGAACGTCCGACTACCACACACTCCTTGCCTGCGATCTCAATGCCGCTGCGGGTTAGAAGTTCCATGACACCGGCGGGGGTGCAGGGAAGAAAATCATAATCGCCGATCATGATCTTACCTACATTGACGGGATGAAAGGCATCTACATCTTTGCGAGGATCAATGCGGAGGAGAACCTCCTTTTCATCCAGATGACGGGGGAGAGGAAGCTGACAGAGAATGCCATGAATGGAAGGATCACCGTTGAGACGGTCTACAAGAGTGTTCAGCTCCTCTTGGGTGGTTTCTGCGGGAAGCTCGTATGCCTTGGAGTAAAAGCCGACCTCCTCGCAAGCCAGTCGCTTGTTGCGAACGTAAACACGGGACGCGGGATCGTCTCCCACAATGATCACGGCAAGTCCGGGACGAAATCCGTGATCTTGATAAAACTGCTCGGTTGCTTCTTTGATCTCCTTACGGATTTCGGAGGAGATTGCTTTTCCGTTGATGATATTTGCCATAATATTACTTCCTTTTTATTCTTGATTTTCTTGTGTTTCGGTTGCTTCTATCGTTGCTTCTATCGTTGCTTCCTTTTGGCTTTTATTTCTCGAACGGAGGAGAAATACCGTCAGAAGTACGGTACCTGCCAAGAAGCAGACCAATCCGACCAGCTGGGAGATGCGGAAGGGACCAATCATCAGACTGTCGGTTCGAAGACCCTCGATCCACATCCGACCAAAACCATACCAGGTTGCGTACATCAAAACGATCTGTCCGTCGAATTTCTTTTTCTTGTAAAGAAAGTGAATCAGAAGAAATCCGAGAAGGATCCAAAGGGATTCATAGAGAAAGGTGGGATGAACATATGCCATACCCGACACACCGGGAATGTCATGGGGGTACAGTCCCATACGGAGAAAATAGAGCGGACTTCCTTCCGCAACGATTCCGCCGTGCGCTTCTCCGTTGCAGAAGTTCCCCCACCGTCCGAGGATCTGTCCGATCATGACAGCGGGAGCGGTCGCATCCAGCATTTTGAGGGTTTTGATTTTTTTATGGCGACAGACGATCCATATCGTCAAAGCGCCTGCGATAATGGCGCCGTAGATCGCAATTCCGCCCTCCCATATGGCAATGACACTGTAAAAGCTGTCATATCGGTCCAAGGAGGTCAAAACGTAGTAGGCACGGGCACCGATCACCGAAAAGATAATGGTGAAGATCGCGATATCCAGAAGATGATCAAAGATGATTCCTTCCTGCTTGGCACGGTAAGCGCAGTAGAAAAACGCCAAAAGGATCCCGCAGGTGATGATCAGACC
>JAFVRI010000098.1 GCA_017504335.1 Clostridia bacterium | reverse complement strand
GTTCGAAAAAGAAGAAACCGTCGGTCGCGTGCAAAGCAACGCGGTCCGACGGTTTTCACTAAAGTTAAAAAGATTCGTAATGAATTATCCCTCATTTCCGAGGACCGCGTTCTTGCCGCTCTTTTTGGCTTGGTCTCTGCGGTCGGGAACCTTGATTTTATCACGGGAAATGGATCCCCCAAAGGGAGGCAAGGTCCATACGTTCTTGCCGTTGAAGGGCACGCAATGATAATATCCGATCAGCTCACGGAAATATTCCTGTGCCTCGCTATCATGAAGCAACAGATCTGCGCCGTAAGCAATGTCGCTGATGGGCGGCCGCTCGGCTTCGGGAAGATCCAGATAGGCACGGTAACGCTTGTAGTCCACGATGGCGCGAATGTAGAGGATCCGCCATCTCCATGCGTGTTTCCGCTTGTCGGAAAGCGAAGCATTGATCTTCTCTGCCAGATCCTTGGCTTTTTCTGCCGCATCCATGTCGGGCTGCAGTTTGTTCTGAATGGAGCATTTTGCGTGATTGATCTCGATGAGTCGCATCAGCTCCAGCGCGTCCTCGGCAACCGCAGGATCGGAGGAATACTCATAATTGACATATTCGGTGAGAATATCCGTCCAAGACCGATCCTTTTCCCAGTAATAGCCCGAGAACTGGATCTTGGAAATATCCTCGTAAATGCCCTCGGAATACGGGAGCCCGCCATCCAGGATCGCCTTGGAATCGTTCCAGATTCTCTGGAACCGCTCCGGCAGAGGATTGGCACCATAACCGCCCCAAGGCTTTAAGCCCCACATACTGATCTCGGGAAAATTGACGATGGGCTTGATCTTTTCATGCTCTAAGGGGTATCGGGGATATTCTCGGTGGGCATCCACCATCAGGGCATCTGCCCAGCTCATGTCGCCCTTCAAACGCTTATAAAGTCCGTCAAATTCCCCTTCGTCATCGGGCACGTCAAATGCCCAAGTAGAAATAATGAACTTCGCATCGGGATAAAGCTTCAACGCTTCTCCTCTCAATTCAATGGAGGCGTTCAGGAAGCCTCTTGCGCCCCACGGACGGCAATCCTTGCAGCCGCAACCGCCCTCGTCATAGGGCCAGGCAACGATATATTCAAGACCTTCCTCACGGAACGCACCCAGCATCTTCTGCCAAACACGACGCATATACGCAAGACCGTCTGGCTTGGAAATACAGATATTTCTTCCGTAATCTCCTCGATAGGTCAGGTCATCGGGAAGCTCACTGATTAAATGATCGGGGGCATCCATGAAGCCCTGGTTGACGCAGATCAACATACCGATCCGCATTCCACGCTCCTTGGCAGCTTTGAAAATCTTCTTGACACGCTCCACTTCCACGGGAAAATTGGGATCGTCCCCATTGAGCGTAATGACGGGGATGATACACAATACTGTATTGTAGCCCCAGAGGAGCATATCGTCCACGTACTGCTTGAGGGCTTCCGCCGTACCCGCGTGATAAAAATTATAAAAGTGGGTGGCAAAATACATGGCGCGGAAATGACATTCGGGGCTCACCACACCGTCGGTCGCCTTGGGGGCAAAGTCCACCTCGCTCCACGTAGCGGTGTGCAAGAATTTACCGATACCGAAATAAAGTCCCAGCTCATCGGAACCCGTCACCGTCCAATTCTGCCCTGCCCCGACGATCGAAAAGCTTTCCTTTTCGCCAAGGCTCCCGTCGATCTGCAAGGTCACACGCATTCCGCCATCGGCAAATTCCACATCGATCCGATCGGAAACGGTGGTTCGGAACAGCTCGTCGTGCTTCAAAAAGCCGTTGTTTTGTACGCTTAATTTCATAGAGATTCTCCTTCATGGATGGAATACAGGTTTCTTAACGATATTGTAGCATATATTCCTTAAAATGTCAAGGCAAACGAATAGCCCGAGGTCTCGGGCTTTTCGTTGAGGTTACAACTCTTTTTTGGCGGAACGGAACGCTTCAAAGGTGGTGAATGTCTTTTCATATGCGTCCTTCGGGCGCATCTCAAAAACAATCGGTACTCTGTTGATTGTCTCCGCTTCCCAACATTTCAAAAAGGACGCAAGGCTGATCAGCGACCCGTAGATCCGCGTGATCGGCATATGATTTTCAAATTTTCCGTTCTCATGGATTACCTGATGCAAATGATATCCGACAATATCGTTTCCAAGCATAGCAAACCAGGTACCGATCTGGTATGTTTTACTGTATGGCGCATTGTTCCGCGCATGCCCTATATCAAAATTGATTCCGACCTTGTGCCGGCAACACTCCCGCAACAGCTGCATAAATCTGATGCATTCCTCCGGCGTATATCCGAAGCGACGGGTTCCATCCGCCGTATCCTTGGCGGTCATATGCATATTTTCGACGCCGATCGTAATCCCATGGGATATACGGTTAAATCGGGTTGCCAAGGCTTCACAGATATCCTCCAGCACGTGATTACCAAGTTCCACCGTATTGACGGAGACCTTGGGAACGTGTTGCGTGATTCTGTCGGCTTTCAGGAGCGAGACAAGCTCAAGCATTTCCTCATATTGCGCATCCCATGTGACGTCCCCATCCGAATATCCAACGTCTGGCATGTGCACCGATAGATTTTCTCCTCCGGCAGCTCTCCATTGCGCGATCTTGGCAATCAGTTCCCTGCGTTCAACGCCGACACTGTTCGGGCGTAATTCAAGACATTTCAAATGCCGTTCCGTTGCAAATTGGATTTGCTCCAAAGGCTTGTAGCAGGAAATTCCGAAAAAATCAGGCAGATCATTCGGCATTGAAACGGGATAATGGGATTTACAAAGTTCCCTTGTCCTTGTCTCATAGTAAACAATAGAAGGCTCTTCCCCAATCGATTTGTCCGGATCCAGCGCGGGAAGGCTGACCGAACAGTTGTCCGCCATAAAGTAATGCAAATGACCGTAAAACCACATCGTGTTCGGATGCCGCGTACGCCAATCCAACAACCGCTCGACACTTTCGTTATCGTGTGCTTGGGGAGGGTGATGCATAAAAATAATGCTCTCTTCATCCGCCCTCTCCATCAAGGCAAGCTGCTCCGAGGATACCGTTCCGTCACAATCGTTGATCGCGTATACGGTAACGTCCCCGATCCGATTGACGCAGAAGGATGCCTTCCGCTTGATGGCATTCCTCGTTTCCGCACATCGCAAATCGGAATTTCCGGGAATATACAGAAAAGGAAGCTTCAGCCTGTTCACGGCATGGATAAAGGTATCAAAAGGGGCTTCCTCCCCGTTACACGTCGCATCCCCAACAAATACAACACAATCGGGAGTTTTTTTTCGAATATCTTCTATCGCCCATTCCAACACATCATACTGCAACGCGCGCGTATTACATGGCAAATGCAGATCGCCCAAAAAACAAATATTCATGCTTCCCCCTCCGATCATAGAATCTTTTTGTATTGTAGCATATTTCCGATCCCAAGTCAAGATTTCCCGAGATTCATGAAAGAAATAAGAAGATAATCATTCATTTGTCGCGTTAGAAAAGGACTTGGGTGTGAAAGTGTACTTTGCTGACTCTCATGCACCTTGGCAACGTGG
>JAFVRI010000097.1 GCA_017504335.1 Clostridia bacterium | reverse complement strand
GAGAGACTCCACACATCCTTCATAGAGCGTTTTTCCGTTTTTTTCTACCTTATAAACCAAAGAAAGATCCGAAAGATCGGTAAAATACCTTCGATTTTTCAGGGTGATATCGCCTGTCTTTTCGTCAAAATGGGTCACCGTACAAGGACGGAGGACCTGACGGTATTCGAACATTCCGCTGTGAAGCCGTCGGTCGGGATAAACCAAGCCGTCCGCGCAGAAATTTGCGTCATGAGGAAACTCGCCAAAGTCTCCGCCGTAGAGATACTGCGGAGAATCTGCCGTTCCCGCGTTGACCGCATGATCGCAAAACTCCCATACGCATCCGCCAAAGAAGTCCTCATGCCCCCAGATCAGATCCCAATAGCGGGAAAGATCCCCCGGACCGTTGCCCATGGCGTGACAAAATTCGCAAAGGAAATAGGGTCGAGTTCTTTCTTTATTCTCCAGATACCGATGGAGACAATCCTCGGGAGTGGCATACATACGGCTATTAATATCAATATAGGGTGTTTTCAAATACCGTTCGAAGCCTTCCACCGAAGGATCCTTGATATCCAAGAGATAGGCAATGAAATCATACCGCTCACTGTGAACGATACAACCGGGCATTCGCTCATGAAAATAGTCGGCAACCTTTTCAAGATTTTGTCCGATTCCGCTTTCGTTGCCCGTGGACCACATCAGTACGCAAGGATGATTTTTGTCCTCCTCCATCATGCGACGTGCTCGGTCCAAATAGGCTTCTGTCCATGTGGGATCGTCGCTGAGGGAATTTCTGCCGTACCCTTCTGCAAGGTCCATGCCATGGCTCTCAATATCCGCCTCGTCACATACATAAAAACCGAAACGATCACAAAGTCCCAAAAATCTCGGATCGTTCGGATAATGTGCCGTACGGATCATATTGATGTTATTCGCCTTGAAAATATACAGATCCCGAAGCATATGCTCATAGGGCACCGCCGCACCAAGCTCGGGATGACTGTCATGGCGGTTGATTCCCTTTCCCTTCACCGCCTTTCCGTTGACGTAAAGGACTCTTCCTTTGATCTCAAAACGTCGGATTCCTACGGGCAGGCAAATATGCTCCTCTCCCACGGAAAGATAAAGTTCATAGAGATTCGGCGTTTCATCACTCCAAAGAATGGGATCGTTCAAGGGGATTCGAATCTCTGCGCTTTTCCCAATACTTTTGGTCTTTCCCTTTGTAATCACAACGCCCGATGGAGCAAAAAGCTCGTAGGAAACCTCGGTCTCACCCGTGAAGAGAATCTCTGCCGACAGCTCTGCATGGTTCAAGGCTTCATTCAAGGGCGCATGAATATAGACATCCCGCAAGTGAATCGGATCTCGCTCCAACAGATAAACCTCACGGAAAATTCCCGACAGACGAATCTTGTCCTGATCCTCCAAATAGGTACCGTCACACCACTTCAATACCAACACGCGGATTTCATTCTTTCCCGCCTTCAAATAGGGAGAAACGAAAAATTCCGACGTATTGTGGCTAACCTGACTGTATCCCACAAACCGACCGTTGATATAGAGATAAAAGCAGGAATCCACGCCTTCGAACACAAGATAGCTCTTCCGCTCACGAAGAGTCCGTTCGGAAACCGTGATCTCCTTGCGATACACTCCGCAGGGATTCTCTCTCGGAACATAGGGCGGATCTACGGGAATCGGAAAATTGGATTCGGTGTAATGCGGCGTATCATAGCCGCGTCCAAGCGCCATTTGCCAGCTCATGGGAACGGGCAAGGAATCCCAATCCGCAATCGTTTCCTCTACGTGGGAAAGAGACGGAAACCACTTAAAATCCCACGTACCACAAAGAGAGAAAAAGCGTTCGCTTTCTTCTCTTCGCTCTTTGCGAGCCGTCTCTTTGCTATGATACGGAATCAAATAGGCATGAGGCTCTTCGCAACCAACGTGCAATATATGAGGATCCTCGTGATAACACCATTCCTTACGCATGTGAAAATTCCTTTCTGTTTATTTGCTCGGCATATAGCTTGCGTACCGAGAAGAATTGACCGATGATACAAATCATGGAATTGATTCCGTAGATCAGATACGTAACCTGCGCGGGATCATCCATTATCATAACGGTATAAAGGATCAGATTGATCACACCGGTCACGGGCATCAGCCAAGAATATTCACGGAAGGAAAGCAAGCTGAGCAAGGAAACCGTCAAGCTAACCAACGTACCCAGATTGTCAAGAAAACGGTAATTGGAGTCTGCCGCATCCAATACGAAGTGAATTAAAACGAAACAGATCACAAACGCAACACCGCCCAACATCCAATGAATCGGCTTGAGCGTTCGGAATTCGGTAGCTTGCTTATAAGATCGTTTGCTCCACCGCCAAAAGGTGATCAATTGGATCGGACAAGAAAAAAGCAGTGTACTTGCCGCCGTGGCATATAACCCGAAGGAAATATACACAACGGTATAAATGATGCAATTACACCCTCCCAGCAGATAGGAAAAGCGACTGGCTCTTGATTGTAAAAGTCCCACCACCAAAGAAACGTACAGCGGAATGATCCGCAAAATACTTTGTTTGAAAAGGATTCCCGTTACGGTGATCAAGATGGCGCATACGATCAGCAGACCGTAGGAAAAGATCTTTTCTTTGTTCCACTTTTTCCTTATCATATAGTAATACTCCATTCGTTTGTACTGTCTGTATTATACAAGATATTTACCCAAAAAACAATGACACGGTGTGACAAGTTTTGATCACACCGTGTCCCATTTTCGGAATTTTATTGAATTTTCAGGAACTCTTTTCGATACCTACCCGCAGAAATGCCAAAGCTTTGACGAAAAGCGGTATAAAATCCGGACAAGGAAGTGTAGCCCACCGCAAAAGCGATCTCCTCCACCGATTGATCGGTGGTCAGTAGGAGCTGCGCCGCTCGGTTGAGCCGCTCTTCAATGAGCAATTGACGAAAGCTCTTTCCGTAGATCTCCCGCAACACTCGGCTGAGCTGTCTGCGGGACAGACACATCCGCTCCGCCATGTGATCTTCTGTAATGGGTTGCGTATAGTATTGTTGAAAATATTCCTCTGATTGAAGCCGCCGTTTTTCCTGCTCGTCTCCGCCCTTGACCTGTGATTTTTCGTCCGATTGTCCGTCCCGTTCGCAGAGCTTCCGCATCAAAAGCAGATAGAGTCGGCTCAATACCGATTCAATATATTCTTTTGCGCCTATACCGGGAGAGCCGATCTCATCACGTAAAAGCTCCATGCAGCGTACGATCTCCGCATCTTCAAAAAACAGAACGGTTTGTCGCTCCTCTTTCAGTACTCGGTGAAATCGTTCATATAGAGATTCGCCCTCTCTCCCTTCCGTATCCTTGGTATAACGAAAACGAAGCGCTAATTTTTGAGAGGCGGTTCCGCCTGCACGGGTTCCGTGATACATACCGGGAGGAATCAGGCAAAAACTACCAACGGGAATTTCTCTACCCATTCCGTCCGACAGATTCAAAAAGAAGCCGCCCTCCAAAGAGAAAAGAATTTCGTAATAGCTATGGGTATGCAGTTCGGGAGACATTGCGTAATGCTTGTAAAATCCCTGATCCGCAATGGAGCTGATCCGTAAATCTCCTATGGAATTTTCAAAAATCAAATATCCGCTTTCCATCTCCCTCTCCTTTCGTTAAAAAAAGCACTCCGCTTCAAGGCAGAGTGCTTTTTCTTTTCGATCCCTACTCTACAAGTCAATTATACCATGTATTTGGGAATTTGTAAACAAAAAAATCTTTTTCACACGTTTTCTTCGGAAAACATCGCATTGATCTCTCGAAGGGTCTTGCGAACCAAGAGATCGCCACCTACGTGATCGGAATGCCCGCTCCCCACAAATGCGGAATAGTGGCTTCCCTTTTCCGCCTTTTCGGTGGGAAGATAGCCATAGCAACCGCAAGAAAGCTCCACAAGAAAAGTCTGCTTTGCAAGGCTACGCGCGCGAATCTGATTGCCGTAATTCAAAAATAGTTCGTAGGGATTGGTAGCAAACGCAACGTCACCGAGACGCATCACGTGAACCTCAATCGGATACATATCTACGGATTGTTGGAGCGTGTATCTTGCCATGGTACCGCTATGCACCAGGAGTTTCGCATTATCCTCATAGTTGATGTCGCCCTTGCAAGCGGCAAAATAATCTTCCACCGCCTTCTTCGCGGTTTCGTATTCTTCAATCGTGACCTTGCGAAGCGGCATATCCACGGTGAGGTTCTTGTGAATCAGGGTCGATTCGCTCACGTATTCCGTTACGTCCTCCAGTGCCCAGAAAATCTCGGTAGCAATGCGTTTTGCCGCTTTTTCGCAACCCTTGATCTCAAACATGGAAGGATCCGCACGTCTTTCGATTGCCGCATCCTGAGGAATATTGGGATCATTTTTGCAAACGGGAGACGGGACCCAACGGATCAGATCAATGGGGCACATATCGCCCGCGGGAGAGATCAAGCCAAGGAAGTTGACGTCTTTTCCGTACTTTTCACGGATCAATCCTTTGACCTTGCCCATATAATCGGAAGAGATCAAATTCTGATGCTGAAGCACCTGCGCGGGACATGCCACATTGGCAACCACACCTGTCAGCTTCTTCTCCTTGTCGTAGGTAAACATCAATTCAATGCCGGAATCGTTTCCCGATTCCAGCTCCGTAAAGTTCGCGTGATTGGTCTTACCCCACATTTTTGCAGAGCCGTCATCATAACAGGAACGTCGGCAAAGCCCCACCGCCGCCCGTCCAAAGCCAAAGGCATAGACAGCATCCGCGCGTCGCTCCCATGCTTCCATAGCGGCACGCGCAATTCGATCAGCCAAAAACTCCCTTGCTTCCTCCCCGCACAGAATGTCGGGTGAATCATCACGAACCAGTGGAACATACTCGATGTGATCGGGCTTTAAGCGATCCAAAATCTGAAAAACATCTCCACCCAGATTGTCGGAAATATTTTCATATCTCATAGAAGTGTGGGTATGGATTGCGCTAATGATAAGCTTGCTCTTGTCAAAGCCGCAATGATCGGGAAGCACTTCTCTGACCCGCTTCAAAAGATCACTACCCGTTGCGGAAAGGTCACAGCCAACAAACACCGCATGATCGTCGCCGCATTCCATTGCCAGCGCAGTAATCGAGATCGGTGTTTCTACTTCTCCGGAAATTCTTTCGTAAAACTGACCGTCGAGTTTCACTCTGCGGCCATCGGGAACAATACTGACTTCGCTCCATCCAATTTGAATCGGATTCATATATTCATCTCCTTTTTCCTTAAAACAAATCTATCTTTTACTTAATTATAGAAAATTTTTTCTAATAAAGCAAGAG
>JAFVRI010000096.1 GCA_017504335.1 Clostridia bacterium | reverse complement strand
CCTTCAATCCCTGCTATACTAAAGCAAATACATACTGCCCAAGGAGGCAACCATGAGCTATACCGTATATCCCGTAATCGACAAGGAGCCACGCTCTTCCGATTACCGCGTATTGATCAACGGAAAAGAAACAAAGGCCAACACAGCGTGGGTTTCAGCCGTCCCCTTCAACCGCCGTTGGCCGGGACATCAACGAGAAAAGGATCAGGCAGAGGCCATACAATTTCTGTCTCTCTCCACCGATGAGCCCCTCTCCTTTGAGATCATCCCCACCCTTCCCTTCGAGGAGATTCGGATCCGCCCTCAATCCTTGGGGATCCTTCCTACCGTAGAGAACGGAACGATTCGCTTTACGCTGGATCGCCCTGCGTATTTCACCGTAGAGGCCTACGGACGCAACCGTGCGCTTCACATCTTTGCCGATCCGATGCCCAATTACCGCTTGGAAAAGACCGATGCCAACCTGCTCTATTTCGGTGCGGGCGAGCATGACATAGGAGTTTTAGAGCTAAAAAGCAACCAAACTCTCTTCATTGATGAAGGTGCCGTGGTCTATGGATGCATCCATGCCATCGATGCGCAAAACATCAAAATCCTCGGTCGGGGTATTCTGGACAACAGCAAAAACAAAGAACAGATCTTATTTGAAACCAATCTGGAAAACAACACCGAAGCAGTATCCAATGCCAAAAGACGGCATACCGTTGAGCTGGAGTACTGCACGGATATTGAGATCGAGGGCATCACCCTAAGAGATTCCCTCGTCTATAACATCCGTCCCATCGGTTGCGAAAATCTGACCATCCAAAACGTCAAGATCATCGGATGCTGGCGCTACAATTCCGACGGCATCGATATGCACAACTGCGTAAACGTACATATTTCAAATTGTTTTATCCGTACCTTTGACGATTCGATCTGCGTCAAGGGCTTTGATTGCTACTATGAGGGAGACGTAGCCGCAGCCGTCCGTGCCGCCATGTATCGAAACGGAAAAGCCTATGACGTTTTCAAGCATGTGTTGATCGAGAAATGCGTGATCTGGAACGATTGGGGCAGGAGCCTTGAGATCGGCGCGGAAACCAAGGCTGAGGAAATCACGGATATTACCTTCCGTGACTGCGACCTGATCCATCTGACAGGATCGGCACTGGATTGCATGAACGTGGATTACGCCGACGTTCACCACGTTACCTTCCGTGACATACGGATCGAATGCGACGATGTGATCCCCGCTCCGCTGATCCAGAAGAAGGACGGCGAGGTATATGAAAATCCCAATTTGGATTATATGCCCCCAACCCTCGCCCTCTCGGTGGTCTATCATCACGAATACTCCAAGGGCAGCGAAGCAAGACGTGGAAGAAACCGAGATTTTCTGTTTGAAAACATTCATGTATTCGGCAAAAAATCTCCCAAGGTCAAGTGTGTGGGCTTCGACGAGGAACATAAGACCGAGAACGTTCTCATTCGAAATCTGTTCCTCAACGGCACACCCATCCGTGAGTTGTCGGGCGACGCGTGGCTGATGGGAGACTTTACCGATCGGATCACACTCGAATACGATCCGTACAGTCAGATGGCGAAAAACACGGTGGATTCCAAAGAACAGCTGAAAGAGTCCGATCTAGTCAAATTTCATCTTTCCGAGCAAAACGGAACAAAAATTCTGTTTGTGGGCAATTCCATTACCCTTCACGGCATCCGCCCCGAGATCGGATGGCATCGCTGTTACGGAATGGCGGCATCCTCCGAGGAAAACGACTATGTGCATCGTCTGGAAAAGGCGGTCCTTGAAAAGGATCCAAATGCCGCGTTCTCGATTTGCCAGGTAGCGAACTGGGAACGACAATACAAAGAAGGAAGAGAGACCCTGTCCCTTTATGAGTCGGCACGCGACTTCGGCGCGAACATGATTCTCATCCGATTGATCGAAAACTGTCCCAAAAAGGATTTTGATGAGGCCGTTTTCAAAAAGGAATTGGATGCCCTCGTCCAATATTTAGACAAGGATCAAAAGGCAAAGCTGATCGTCACCACCGGCTTTTGGCGTCATCCCGGTGACGAGGCGCTTCGTTCCTATGCCAAGGAAAAGAACGCCCCCTGCGTGGAGCTGGGGGATCTTGGCGAGGACGATGCCATGAAAGCCATTGGTCTCTTTGAGCACAAGGGTGTTGCCAACCACCCGGGCGACCTTGGCATGAAGCATATCGCAGAGCGCATTGCAGAACAACTGCTGCCGCTCATTCAATCATAAGAAAAAAGCGATCTCATTCCCCGGAATGCGATCGCTTTTTTTCTCACTTGCCTTGACATCGAAGCCTTTGCGTGATATACTCATTACATGAAAAGGAGGTGCTTTCCTTGGCGATTTTATTTGATATCATACGCAATTCCTACGTGGACGGCCCGGGCATCCGAACCACGGTATTTTTCAAGGGTTGCAACCTATCCTGTGCTTGGTGCCACAACCCCGAAAGCCAATCGGGAAAGCCCCAGATCATGTTCTATTCCAACAAATGTATCGGATGCGGCACGTGTAAAAAGAAATGCCCCCACGGTCTTGAAGCCTGCGAGCTTTGCGGTACCTGCTCCCTCTATTGCCCCACTGACGCAAGACAGCTCTGCGGCAAGGAATATACGGTGGAAGAGGTCATGAAGGAGATCCTCAAGGATAGATCCTTTTATGACGCCTCGGGAGGCGGTGTGACCTTCTCGGGTGGGGAATGTATGTTGCAGATCGATTTTCTGGAAGAGCTGCTCAAGGCCTGCAAGCAGAATGGCATCCATACTGCCGTGGATACGGCAGGTCACGTTCCCTACGAATATTTTGAGCGGATCCTTCCCTATACCGATCTGTTTCTCTATGACGTAAAATGCATGGACAGTACGCGCCATCGGCAATACACCTCGGTGGGCAACGAACGGATATTGGAGAATCTGAAACAGTTATTGCAGACCGACCGCCCCGTATGGGTGCGGATCCCCGTCATCCCCACGGTCAACGATTCGGTTAAGGAGATGACAGAGATCCGAGCATTCTTCGAAACCTACGGCAAGCCCGAAAAGATCGAGCTTCTTCCCTACCACGCCATGGGCGAGCACAAATATGCCGCCATCGGAAAGAAGGCGCACGTGTTTATCGCTCCCGACGAGGAAAACCTGAATCAACTTCGAGACATATTTTCATAAAGGATCAAAGAAACGAACTGCCGTTCACGGAACGGCAGTTCGTTTTCGTTTATTCTTCGATCTTTGCCTTCTTGGCGAAGATCCTTGCGTATTTCTCGGGGGCGAACTTGAAGCGGCGGTCATAGGTGAGCAGACCGTTCTGCTCCTGCTCCACGTCGGTGAGCTGGGTATAGCAGTAGCCGAAGATGGGGGGATTCTCCAACAGCACGTCGGTCAAGCCCTCGAGACGGGCAAAGAACTCCTCCTCGGTGGTCACGGACTTGCCGTAGCCCCATGCGGTGGCATCCTCCTCCATGACCCATTTGATGCCGCCGTACTCGCTGACAAATACGGGCAGCTCGCTCTTATAAATCTGACGCTTCGGGTACCCTCTCTGAAGCTGATCCATAAGGATCCCCTCGTCCATCTTGGCATAGTAAGAGCGAAGGGTTTCGGGATCCTGCTCATAATCGTGAACGTCATGCGCATCGGTTCTCGTGGTCGGGAAAGATCCGCTGTTCGCGATAACGGGGCGGGTGTTGTCCAGCATCTTGGTCACGTCGTAGATCATATCGATCAGCGCGACACTGTGGCATTTACCGTCCAGATCCCAGGTCTCGTTGAAGGGACACCAACCAATGATAGAGGGATGAGAAAAGTCTCGCTCTACCTCTTCCATCCACTCGGGCAGACAATGCTCGACGTTGGCAAATTCAGTGTGATCAAATCCCCAGTTTGCCGTCTCTGCCCAAACCATATAGCCGTGGGTATCGGCATGGTATAAGAAGCGAGGCTCAAATACTTTTTGGTGCAGTCTTGCGCCGTTGAAGCCGCACGCCATGGATGCTTCCACGTCAAATTTGAGGGCATCATCCGAGGGTGCCGTAATAATTCCATCCGGATAAAAGCCCTGATCCAGAACAAAGCGACCAAACACGGTCTTTCCGTTGATCTCCAAGCCCTTCTCTTTGGTCAGCTTGACCTCACGCAGGCCGAAATATCCCGCCATGGTATCGGTTCCCGCTTCCGAGATCAGCTCAAAGGAAAGATCGTACAGCCGTCCCTTGCCACATTCCCAGAGATGGGTCTCTGCCAGTGCGATCTTCACAAACGCAGAGGGAGAATTGAGCTTGGTTTCGGTCTCTCCCATCAAAGCGCCTTCGTAAAATGCCTTCACGCGAAGCACGTCCCCGATCTTTGCTCCCTTGGTCTTTACCTCCAAGGAAACCGACGGATCGGAAATATTGGGGTATGCCTTATAGGAAACCACGTATGCCTCTGCGACCGCTTCGAGCCAAACCGTCTGCCAGATACCCGTGGTGCGGGTATAGTGACATCCGTAGGAACCGAGACGCTTGGACTGCTTGCCCACAAACTGCTTGCCCGAGCGAATATCATCCTCGGCATACACGGTCAGATAATTCCCGCTATCCTTCAGGAAATCGGTAATATCGTAAGAAAAGGAAATATATCCGCCCTTATGAGGTGTGCCAACCTTTTGTCCGTTCACAAACACCGTGGTGGTGTGATCGCAGGCATCAATGTGCAGAATGACTCGCTTGCCCGTCCATGCTTCGGGAATATCGATCTCTCTTCTGTACCATACCGCGTTCATAAAATCGGTATGCCCCACACCCGATAAAACGCTTTCGGGAGAAAACGGAACGGTGATCGTACCGTCAAGAGATTTTCTCTCGTAGAATTTCTTTTCAAGTCCTACTTTCGCGTTGTCAATCTCAAACTCCCACGTGCCGTTGAGATTGATCCATGCCTCTCTCTTTCGGTCGGGACGGGGATGCTCACATCTTGGAATGTTTGTCATACTCGTATTTCCTTTCATATTCAAATTCTTTTGTCGCCATGGAGGCTCCTTCGTCATTATAAATCCATGTTCCGCAGATTGCAAGGGTTTTCCCAAACCTTGAACGATTTTTACACATTTCTTCGATCATTAAAGTGGGGAGCAAAAATCGATGTGATCTCCTTTAAAAAATTCCGTTTTACTTGACACGGGAT
>JAFVRI010000095.1 GCA_017504335.1 Clostridia bacterium | reverse complement strand
CTTTGCGCTCAGCATTTTGTTGTTGGTTAAACAGGGCAAATCTTCGCTTCGGAAAACCTCAACCCGATTGCGCCCAGTCTGTTTGGCTCGATACAAAGCCTCATCCGCAGTTTTGATTAAAGTTTCACTCACGGACGTAGGGCTGACCGCCGCCGTTGATACAACCGCCGGGACATCCCATGATCTCGATGAAGTGATACTTGCTGGTGCCTGCGGCGATCTCGTCCAGAAGAACCTTTGCGTTCTTCATACCGTGGGCAACGGCCACGTTCACGGTCATACCTGCCAGGTCAAAGCTTGCTTCCTTGATTCCGTCGAAGCCGCGAACCTCTTCAAACTTCACGCCCTCGTGCTCCTTGCCGGTGAGAACGTATGCTGCGGTACGGAGAGCAGCCTCCATAACGCCGCCGGTCACGCCAAAGATTACGCCTGCGCCGGTGTACTCGCCAACGATGTCGTAATCAAACTCCTCATCGGGAAGCTTCACAAAGTTGATACCGCTTCTCTTGATGAGTCTGCCCAGCTCTCTGGTGGTGAGAACGGCGTCTACGTCAGCAAGGCCGCGGGTCTTGAGCTCGTCGCGCTGAGCCTCATACTTCTTGGAGGAGCAGGGCATCACGGAAACAACGAACAGATCCTTGGGATCGATGCCGGCCTTCTCAGCCCAGTAGTGCTTCAGAACGGCACCCATCATCTCGTGGGGAGACTTGCAGGAGGACAGGTGATCCAGAAGTCCGCCGTAACGGAGCTCTGCATAGTTGACCCATCCGGGAGAGCAGGAGGTGATCATGGGGAGCTTGCCGCCGTTCTTGATTCTGCCGAGCAGCTCGGTGGCCTCCTCCATAATGGTCAGGTCAGCGGCATAGTTGGTGTCGAACACCTTCTTGAAGCCCAGTCTTCTCAGAGCGGCAACCATCTTGCCGGTCACGGGAGTACCGATCTTCATACCGAATTCCTCGCCGAGAGCGGCGCGAACTGCGGGAGCCGTCTGAACCACAACGTACTTGCCGGCAGCCATCGCAGCGTCAACCTTTGCAATGTCGTTCTTCTCCATCAGAGCGCCGGTGGGACATACGGTGATACACTGGCCGCACATAATACAGGGGCTCTTGTCAAAGGTTCTGTTCTGTGCAGGTCCGATGATGGTCTTAAAGCCACGGTTCTGGAAGGTCAGAATGCCTTCCCCGTGAGCGTTGGCACAACGGGCCACGCAACGGCCGCAGAGGACACACTTGGAGGTGTCGCGGACGATGGCGGGGGTCACGTTGTCCAGCGTGGTCTCGGTCTGGGTGCCGAGGAACATATCCTCTCTTGCACCGGTCAGTCTGGCCACGTGGAGAAGCTCGCATTTCTCGTTCTTATCGCACTGCTGGCACTTCATGGAGTGGTTGGAGAGGAGCAGCTCAACGGATGCTCTTCTGGCAGCAGCGGCCTTGGGAGAGGAGATGATGATCTCCATTCCCTCGTTAACGGGGTATACGCAGGAAGCCACAAGGCCTCTTGCACCCACTACCTCCACGAGACACACACGGCAGGAGCCTCTGTTGCACTCGCCGTGGTTGTATGCGCAAAGGGAGGGGATTTCATAACCGCAAGCACGTGCGGCTTCGAGAACGGTGGATCCCGCTTCAACCTCGTAGGGGATGCCTTCGATCTTAATATTTACTTTTGCCATTTCGTCATTCCCTCCTTATTTTTTCACGATCGCCTTGAACTTACAAGACGACAGACACATACCGCACTTGATACACTTATCCTGATCGATGGAGTAGGGCGTCACGCGAACCTCGCCGGTGATGGCGCCTACGGGACAGCAACGAGCGCAGAGAGAGCACTTCTTACACTTGTCGGCCTCGATCTCGTATCTCATCAGGTTCTTGCAAACCTTTGCGGGGCATTCCTTCTTCTCGATGTGAGCGATGTACTCGTCGCGGAAGGAAGCGAGGGTGGACAGAACGGGGTTGGCTGCGGTCTGGCCAAGGGCGCAGAGAGAGCCGATCTTGATGGTCTGAGCAAGCTCCTCGAGCTCCTCCAGATCCTTCATGGTAGCCTTACCGTCGGTGATCTTCTCCAGATACTCCAGAAGTCTCTTGGTACCGATACGGCAGGGAGAGCACTTACCGCAGGACTCGTCGCAGATGAATTCCATATAGAACTTTGCAACGTCGACCATACAGTTGTCCTCGTCCATGACGATGGCACCGCCGGAGCCCATCATGGATCCCTTGGCAACCAGGTTGTCAAAGTCGATGGGAGTATCCAGATCCTTCTCGGTCAAGCATCCGCCGGAAGGGCCGCCGGTCTGAATGGCCTTGAACTTCTTGCCGCCGGGGATACCGCCGCCGATGTCGTAAATGAGCTCACGCAGGGTGGTACCCATGGGGATCTCCACAAGACCTACGTTGTTGATCTTACCGCCCAGAGCGAACACCTTGGTTCCGCGGC
Organism: Clostridia bacterium; assembly: GCA_017504335.1. Lineage (GTDB taxonomy): Bacteria > Bacillota > Clostridia > Oscillospirales > CAG-272 > HGM12713. The sequence goes on along the minus strand of JAFVRI010000095.1, from coordinate 8,507 downwards.
TTCTTTCCGTACCGTACTTGGTAATGGACTCAGCGCCGTTGCGGAGCACGTAAGGCACGCAGGCCAGGGTCTCAACGTTGTTCACGATGGTGGGACAGCCCCACAGACCCTTGACAGCGGGGAAGGGAGGACGGGGACGAGGCATACCGCGCTGTCCCTCGATGGAGTTCAGAAGTGCGGTCTCCTCACCGCAAACGAAGGCACCTGCGCCCAGACGGACGTGTGCACGGAAGGAGAAGTCGGTACCCAGAATGTTATCGCCCAGAAGACCGAGCTCCTCAGCCTGCTTGATGGCAATCTTCAGACGGTTGACTGCGATGGGGTACTCGGCACGAACGTAGAAGTAGCCGTTCTGTGCGCCGATGGCGTAGCCTGCAATGGCCATACCCTCGATGACGGCAAGGGGGTTACCCTCGAGGATGGAACGGTCCATAAAGGCTCCGGGGTCACCCTCGTCACCGTTACAAACCACGTACTTCTCTCCGTCGGGCTGATCGTAAGCAAACTGCCACTTTCTGCCGGTGGGGAATCCGCCGCCGCCACGTCCGCGGAGTCCGGAGTCCAGAACCTCCTTGATGACGTCGGCACGGTCCATCTTCAGCGCCTTGGCAAGACCCTTGAAGGCCTCGGCACCCAGCGCCTCGTCGATGTTCTCGGGGTTGATGGAGCCACAGCCGTGAAGGGCAACGCGCACCTGCTTCTTGTAGAAGGTGATGTCCTCCTGCTTGGCAACCTTTTCCTTGGTCTCGGGATCCACGTACAGCAGTCTCTCAATGACCTCGCCGCCGATCAGATCCTTCTCCACGATCTCCTCTACGTCCTCGAGGGTAACGAGGCGATACAGAGTATCCTCGGGGTAGATCTTAACGAAGGGACCCTGAGAGCAGAAGCCGAAGCAACCGACCTGATTGACGGTCACACGGTCGGAAAGGCCCTTTTCTGCAATGATCCTCTCAAACTTTGCCAGGATCTCGGCAGAGTTGGAGGAAAGACAGCCGGTACCGCCGCAGAGAACGACAGCACGCTTGCCTGCCTCACCCTGGAACTTGCCCTCCAGGCACTTGGCACACTGTGCCTGCTTTGCTTCCAATTCTTCAAAAGACTTGATCATGCTCATGCGTTAGCACCTCCCTCTGCGCGCAGCTCCTCGACAATGCCGGGGATCGCTTTCACTTCAACCTTGGGGTATACCTTGCCGTTAATGGAAACGGCGGGGGCGATACCGCAAGCACCAATACAACGCAGTGCGTCGATGGTGAACATACCGTCCGCGGTGGTCTCACCGGGAGCAATGCCCAAAATCTCGGAAAACTTGTCGATGACCTGCTGAGCACCCTTGACGTAGCAAGCGGTACCGAGGCACACGCCGACAATGTATTTTCCCTTGGGCTTGAGGGAGAAGAAGGAATAGAAGGTTACCACACCGTAGATGTCGGCAACGCTTACGCCGGTCTTCTCGGAAACCAGCTCCTGAACCTCCAGCGGAATATAGCCGTATTCCTTCTGGATGTCGCTCAGGATCATCATCAGGGGAGTCGTTTCCCCGGCATAGCGATCACAGATCTCACGGATCTTCGCTGCTGCCGCTTCGCTTAAATGAGCCATAATTAAGCCCTCCTTATTTTTTTCCGCGTCAAAAGGCGCTTGTCCTCTTGAACACGCTTTGAAATGATATATTCATACCTTATAAATTTTACATATCTTTCGGTGGAATGTCAAGGATTATTTTCTTGAAAAAGTGCTTTTCAACTGCCAAAAATAACTTTTTTTGACCTTTTGCCGTAAAAGTTTACAAAGCGTTTCTTTTTCCCTTTCGCAAAGCAAGCACTGCCCCCGCGGCACACGCCGCCGCGATCAGCACCCCGAGGAAAACGGAAAGCAGCTCTCCCCTTCCCTCCGTCTCGGTATGGCCCGAGCTCAGGGGCACCTCGGGAAGCTCCGGCAACGGCTCCGGCGCCGTCGACCCCTCCTCCGGCTCGGGGAGCCTCGCCTCTCGGGAGACCACCGCGAACAAATACGAGGAATAGTCAAAGGAGATCACCCCGTCCGGCACCTCCGCCTCCATCTTCCGCGGGGTACCGTCCACCAAAATGTACAGAGCAAAGTCCGGCGGCACCTCAAACTCCGCCTGCAGATGCAGACGGCAGGGATGCTCGGGGAAAAAGACATTTCCGTTTTTCAAAAAGCGTACCCGAAAGGCGCGGATCAGCGTATCTCCGAAAAAGCCCTTGAGCTCGTCGAATTCCTCCCCTCCGTACAGGTAGTCCAGCGTCATGCTCTTGCCGTCCTCGGAGCTGTATTCCCCGGGCTGCACCTCTCCGACGATGGCCCCGTCGGGGGAAGAAACCGTAGGCAAAAGCTCCGTCTCCCACTCGGTTCCGCAGTCGAGGCAGGTCCTTTTTCCGAGGCCCTTTTTCTCAAAGCTCGCCTCCTCCAGCACCTCGGTGGTGCTTCGCACGTGGAGGCACTCCAGAGGCACCGTGATCCCCTCGCAGTCAAAGGGAACCGCCCGCCCCGCACGGTTGCCCGCGTCGAAGAAGCGCTCGCTGACCTCCGTGGTAAGGGAGGTCTCCCCCAAGGGGGCATTCTCCTTCACCGCGAAAAGCAGCCTTGCCAGAAGCCCCGTGTCCTCAAGGTCGGGGCTCGTCACCTCCGCCCTCCAGCGGAGCACCAGCTTTCCCTCCTCCCGCGTCTCGGAAAAGCCCGGGAGCAGTGCCTGATCCGTCACCCCCCGCAGCTCCAAAACCGCAGGATCGTAGGTAACCGTGCACAGAAAGTACACGATCCCCGGGTTGCGATTCATTTCCAGATTCAGGGTAAAGGCGTCCCCGCGGGTCAGCCCCTCGGTCTCCCCGCTGAGGGAGATCCTGCCCCGCTCCGCGGCAAAGACGACGGGAAACGCCGATACCAAAAAGCAAAGAGCCAAAAAAAGAGTCCAAAACCGCCTCATCTCACACCTCCCGATACACCGAGAGGATCCCCTCGGCCATTTCCACAAATTCCCTTCGTACCTCCTCGGGCCCAAGCACCTCCACCCGATTTCCAAAGCCCATCAGCCAGGCGTAAAACATCGGGCTGACCGCCACGGGCACGCTGCACTCCAGCCGATCCCCCGTCCGTCGGGTCACCAGCTCCCGCCCGAATCGGTCAAAGAAGACCCCCGCCAAGCTCTCGTGAAAGGAAAGGGTCACCCGCAGCTCCCGACCTCCGAACATCCCGAAGGTCTTCTTTTCGTAATCGGCACCGTCCTCGGGGGTGATGGCGTCGCTCTTGTCCCGCCTCTCCCCGCTCTCCTCCACGGAGAGCATCTTGTCCACACGGAAATGCCGCTTTTCCCCGTTCTCCTCCAGCGCAACCAAGTAGTAATTCTCGTCGTCCCACACCAAAAAATAGGGCGACACGGTGTAAAGCGCCCCGTTGCGGCGCAGCTTCTTATTCCCCTCGCCGTCCCACTCAAAATATCGGAAGCGGATCTTGCAGTCCTTTTCCATGGCACTGCCGATGGCATCCACCGCCGTGTAGACGCTCTCGTTCATGGTCTTGATCCGTCCCGCCACCAAAACCTGACGGGTGATGCTCTTGGCCTGATGCCGCGACACCAAGCCCTGGAGCTTTCCGATGAGCTCCTCACTCTTTTTTTTGGTCAAAAAACGGGAGGACTGCACCGCATCCACCAAAAGGCGCACCTCGGGAAGCTGAAAGCTTCGCTCTCCCACGAAATACCCCGTCGTCCTGCCTCGGGCGCAGATCACGTCCACCCCGATGGTGCGCAGCTCCTCCAGATCCGCGTAAATGCTCTTGCGCTCCGCCTCGATCCCTTGCGCCCCAAGGAAATCCAGCATTCTCTGCATCGTGGCGGGGTGCTCCTCGTCCGTCTCCTCCAAAAGGAATTTGGCAAGGTACAAAAGCTTTCTTTTTTGTCCGCTCTTTCTTGGCACGGCTCTCCCTCCTTTTTCTCATTGTACCATATTGCGGACAGTATATCAAGAGGAAAGCGAAGGAAAAACACCCCCCGAAAAAAAGGAAGCTGCGGTAAAGATTACCGTAGCTCCCGGTGATAAAGGCAGGGTTAAGATAGGGACGGTTCCCTGTCTTATGTCAAGACACAGAACCGTCCCCTGTCTTATTCCTCTTAACTCGCCATTCGTTAAAATCAACTTCGTAATAATACCAACTTTCCTCTGACAGAGGCCTTTGCGAAATCAGAAATTGAATCGCGGAAAGATCACCGCTACCATCGACGGAATACACAAATCCGGATTCAAACTCCACATTGAATCGCCGTCTCCAGACATCAAAAACCACAACATTTTCCTTCTTTTGGATGTGATAATATCCTTTCTCCTTCAACTCGCCGACAAGCTCTTCGATTTCCGAGGACTGAAATTTCATTGGCTCTCCAAACTCGCTCTTCACCTCGTTTCTCTTGAGATCAATACCTACATAAGGTTCTTCTAATGACAGTAAGTACTTTGCAATGTCTTGAATCAGCACATAGTCCTGTTCAAATACGCTATCGATTTGGTCTTCTTGGAGATAATTCCCGCCGCAAGCAGTCAATCCCAGAATCACGCCGCAAGCAGTCAATCCCAGCAGCAATGTGATCAAGAAAATCACAATTACAATATGTCGTTTCATCACCAAAAACTCCTGTCTTATTACCCTGTCTTACCTTTCATTGTCTTCACTCTGTCTTATCTTAAAAACCAAAAACAAAATCTATGGTAGCAGAGAGAGCCAAAAGCAAAAATATGCCCAGCATAACATAGCAAAAGCGAAGATACCTCTCCGGTTTTCCTTTCCGGTGATAATAAGTTTTCAGAGTGTTTACAGAAAAAATGGATTTTTGCGGAATCATTGCATACTTTATCTGAAAAAGGAAAAGCTCCACAAATACCAAAGAACTCCCCATACTGTTGCCATATTCGGCAATGCGAGGAATTTCACTATAGGAAAGCCAAAAGAATACCAGAACTGCAATCGTCAAAATGGTTGCTAAGATCCAAAAGAAACGATTCTTCAATGCTATTTTCATATTTGATCCTCACATTTTGGAATTCACATATTGTGCAATTCCGTCCAGAATCCCTTTTAGAGATACGCCAGCCTCAAAAGACAGGGTCAAAAGACACAGAACCGTCCCCCGTCTTATTACTTATATCTCAGGGCTCGAACCACTTCGCCGGTATCCTGATTGAGAATCACAAAGCCGCCTTGATTGAAAATAGAATATCCTTTTTGCACCCGATATAACCGATTGGTCTCGTCATAAGATACCGTGATCGGACTCCATAAATTAAAAATACCCTTTCCGCACATATCGTCAATGATGGCACTTCCGACTCTCGCTGCCACTTTGCGTTTGGAATACAGTTCCCATCGGCATACGCATTTTCGTGTGGGCTAAAGTCCAAATGCTCAGAAAGATCCTCTTCCTCCACTCCAAAGGGAACGCAGGAGCTGATCAAAGCGGTTCCCAGTACAATCGAAACGACCAAAAGAGCAATAAAAATTCCGTTATAAATATACTTTTTCATCTCCGTGCTCCTTTCTCCTTTAATCAATATGGTGCGTCCAAAAAGACAGGGGACGGTTCTCTTCTTAGCACTGTCTTAGTGGTGTCTTATGGCAATTTAACGAGCTCTGTAATCAATTCGTACGTGTTGGCTTCTACGTATGTAACACGTATGGTGTTATCGCCGTCTACGAATTCGGCAAATAAAACAGAGTCCGCAACAGTTGCGACATCTTTTTCAAAATCTGTAATTTTTGCATAATAGGTATCGTCAAAAATGCTGCGTACCTCGATTCCATCCGGCAACCCCAAGATTACTTTTTCATCCGTGCAATCTAATATCCACATAAATGTTTCAGAACGCTGATTGGTTTGCGCATTGTAAAGGAAACCCCACTGTGTGCTTTCTCCGGTTCCGGTTTGATAGGTCAGGCAAACTATGTTCTCATCAACCGCAACAATCCTCGCTTCTTTTGCCAGTTCAATCTCCTCAATCAAGTTACCTTGGAGATCAAATAATTGGTATACGTATTTAAAGCCATTCTTCAAGACCCGATAGTGCTCACCGGTTGACATAATGGGTAAGGTGGAGGGTGAATCAGAACCATCCCCGGTCTTAGAAACGGTTTCTGTCATTTCCTTCCCCGTCTCATTTGTCTTCTCCCACGGCTTTGCTTCCACGATTTCCATAGAAACGGCCTTCCATTCGCCATCCTTTTTTTCTAACGTTACGTATACGATAACGTCCGCAAGCTCTGTTTCCACGCTATAAGGAGAACGAATTCTGTCCTTCTCTTTTTCGGTTGGATAAAGAACCGTTTTTGAAATGTACTCAATAGCGCCGTATTGCTCTTCAATCGTCTCGGGATAAGTTCTGATATACTCGGCTGAAAGCATATCGGTCTTGTTGTACCGTATCGAAATGAATAATACCGACACAACAAGAACAAAGCAAGCATATCCTATCGCACATCGAATTAATATCTTTTTCATGTTTTCTCACCCATTTATGATTCCTTGGAATTTTTCCAAATCCCATCCAAAAGCGAAATGCCCTCCGAAAACAATATGGAATTCAAGACCTATCCCGAAAGACAGGGGACGGTTCTATGTCTTACCCCTGGCAAGCCACAGAAGCAGATTTTGTCTTACTTGCCTCTGTCGTTGACGTTTCCTTTCTTTCCTGATCTAATGCTTTTTTGACAAAAGTGATGGTATCATATCGGCCATCAAAAAGCATATCTGACTCTTTATCAACAGTAATAATTAGCTTTTCGGGACTGTATTTACATGTTCCTCTTAATATCACATTATCATTTTCATCTGTAAAGTGTGCAGTTACACCATAGCCAAAACTGAGAGTAAATTTGATGGCTTTATCCCCGACGGTAATCTCTCCTTCGGGAAAAATGAGTCTTTCATCGTCTTCGGGGCCAACAATAAACCATGCATCCGGTGATTCACAGACCCACATTGCTTCGCCATAATCATACGGTCTTTTCCCGCAGTAAAAATCCGTGGCCATAACGCAACCGCCAAAAGATACTAGTAGAATTAAGATACAACTTATGATGAGAACTGTTTTCAATTAGTACCGTCCTTTCTTACCCCGTACACCTATAGAAAGCCACAGCGCCGTCTCGTGTCTTAGGAACGAAGCCGGAAGGTTTCTGTAACCTCGGTGTCCGTTTGGTTCTCCTGATCGGTCACGAAATAGGTGACCGTAAGGTTTTTTCCGTCTTCGGAAAAGCTGCCTGTGCTTCCGCCGGTCAACACTGAAACACTGAATTCTCGGGTAAATTCACAATAATAGGTCTGCTTGTCAAACATATCGCTAACGACCAGGACGATTTCATCGTCGCTGTTATGCCCATAATAGGCCACCAAATTTTTATGGGTGTCCAGAGGCCTGTAATAAAAGCGGGAAACGCGTCCGTTTTCCACATCGTAATACCGTTCATACCAGACAAAGGTCAGCCCGGCATCGTGATAGGAAAGATATCCGTCTTTGAATGAGAAGCTGCAGCCGCGGAAATCGTGATAGCCGCTGTCCAATAATTCACCGGCATTGTCATAGACGTAATAGCAATACCCTGTGACATCTGCATTGGTTAACAGCTTGTAATTCCGGTGTTCCTCACAGACAACCTTGAAGGTATCAAAAAAGCTGTAGTTTGTGCTTGAATCTTCCCCGCCATAGCTTTGGCTTGACACTTCCTGAAGGGGCTGTGTTTCGTATTCATTCTTTTCGGATGGATTCGTCTCCGCAATTTTTGATTCCGGGGTTATTTCTTTGACAGAAGGCTCACTTGGGGAGCACCCCATCAAAGCGATCGCTATTATGCATACACAAAGAAAACATAATGCTCTTTTTGCTTTCATTTCATTCCCTCCTCAGTTGATGCGGCAAGCCACAGAACCGTTCTCTGTCTTACTTCTTTTCTTTTCCGAGCCGCCTTTTGGGAGGAGTGTTCGTCATCAGGAATCACTCTCTTTTTTCAAGACGTCCTCTTGAATTGCAACGGCAAAGCTTGCAACGCCAAGGGTTTGCAAATAGCGGAAAAGCAAATTCAATACAGTCTGAAGCCAAGGAGCAAAGCTCAAATTTCCTAACAAAGCCTCGATAACCATAACTCCGACCAAAAAAGCAGACAGTTGGAAAATGCGCAAAATACGGAACGTTTTTCTCTTTTTCAAAAGGAAAAACACGCTGTATGGGACTAAAACAAACATTGACAGCGGTACCCAGCGAATTTTCTTTTGCGTTTCAATTTTCATCATTCAAATCCTTTCGTGATAAAAGATATAGAACCGTCCCCTGTCTTACGAAACAAACCCACCTCTTTCTTCGTCCCAAGACACAGAAGCAGTTTCTGTCTTCGCCTCTAAGTATTGACCCATCAAAGCCTTGAAGCCTTCCTTTTCAAACGCGGTGTATCCGTAATTTACAAACTTTTTTCTTCCCGCTCGATATTTTAGTTGTGCGGCACGG
>JAFVRI010000094.1 GCA_017504335.1 Clostridia bacterium | reverse complement strand
TCATAAGTAATATTTATAAGCAAGGGGAGCTTTAGTAAATACAAAAACAACAATGACCAAGAGAGTCGGAGAAATCCGACTCTCTTTTTGCATTTTGATATACATTTTGTTTTCAAAGGGCTTATGAGCTTTTTTATTGGATCACAAAGAGAATCAGACCCAGACTTTCGATCAGAGAGAGACCCGAATTGAAGTCATAGGGCTTTGCGGTTATATCGGTAACCAGCATGCCAAGCTCGTTTACACGGAACAGAAGCGCTCCGCAAATCAGAGCCACAATAAACACACCCGCGTCACCAAGAGAAATTCCCTTGATGGTGATTCTTCCGAGAGCATATCCGCCCAAAAGAACCGCAAACACCACGAACAGCATGGTGATGATATTACTAATGGAAATCACTCCACCGAACAAACTCATGTCAATACGCCTCTTTTCTTATCTCTTCTTGGTATAGTCGGGCAGAAGCTTAGGCGAAACTGTTTCGGTTTCGATCTTCGCGTCTGCAATTTCCTTTTCAAAGCGAGCCACGTGGTCAAGAGTCAGAGCACCGACGGTAACATCCTTCGCCGTTGCCGCCGCATTCTTACCTGCGCTTCTGCCGAATACGATAATGTCCAGAAGCGAGTTGCCCATCAGACGGTTCTTTCCGTGGATACCGCCAACCGCCTCACCTGCTACGAACAGGTTCTTTACGTTGGTGGTCATTCCGTCCGCATTGATGTCAAGACCGCCATTCTGATAGTGAAGCGTGGGATAGATCAGAATGGGCTCTTTGCGAATATCAATGCCGTACTTGTCGAACATTCTCCACATAGCGGGAATTCTCTTCATGATGGTTCCCTCTCCGCCGATCTTTTCGATCATGGGCGTATCCAACCAGATACCGTCTCCGTTTCCGGTCTCTACACCGTTGCCCCGTTCGGAGCACTCACGGATGATGGTTGCCGCGGTCACGTCACGGGTCTCCAGAGGATGCATAAACACTTCACCGTTCTTATTGACCAGCTTTGCTCCGAGAGAACGGACCTTCTCGGTTACCAAAGCGCCAAAGATCTGCTCGGGGTAAGCTACACCCGTGGGATGATACTGAAGAGTCTCGGCATACAGAAGCTTGGCTCCTGCGCGGTAGCCCAGTACCAGACCGTCAGCGGTTGCACCGTAGTGATTGGAGGTTGGGAAGCCCTGATAGTGCATACGTCCCGCGCCACCGGTTGCGATGATCACGGTCTTTGCCTTTGCTACCAAAAGCTCCTTGGTTTCCATATTCATGAGAACCGCACCTGCCGCGTTTCCGTTCTCGTCAAGAATCAGCTCGATGGCAGCGGTAAAATCAACCACGGGAATGTTACGGTTCAGAACCTCATCGCGAAGCGTTCTCATGATCTCCGCACCGGAATAGTCCTTTGCGGCATGCATACGCTTACGGGAGGTACCGCCACCGTGGGTGGTTACCATGGTTCCGTCCTCGTCCTTATCAAATTCGACGCCAAGATTGCTCAGCCACTGAATTGCCTCGGGCGCATCGCAAACCAGCTTGGAGAGAAGCTCTCTCTTCGCGGCAAAGTGACCGCCGCCGAAGGCATCCACAAAATGGATGGCGGGGGAATCGTTGGGCTTATCTGCCGCCTGAATACCGCCCTCTGCCATCATGGTGTTGGCGTCACCCATACGAAGCTTGGTCACGACCATAACATTAGCGCCTGCCTCGTGTGCCTCAATTGCCGCGGAAGCACCTGCTCCGCCTCCACCGATAACCAGAACGTCGGTCTCGTAATCGGGTTCGGACAGATCTACGCTGTCGGCGGTAATACGGCTATGAGCCTGCAGGATCTCTGCCAGCTCCTTCGGAACCTTGTCTCCCTTATTGGGACCAATGGTCAGAACCGCAAACTCATCTGCCTTATAGTCGGGGTGGAAGGATGCAAGAACGGTCTCCTTTTGCTCCGCCGTCATACGAACGGGCTCCATGGCAATATTCTTCTCTCTTGCCGCTTCTACTGCGGCAATGGATGCTTGAAATTTTTCAGAATACATCGTTCACCCCTCCTTACTTCTCGATCTCTCGGTTGTTGTAAAGCTCTTTCATCTCATCGATGGGCTTCTGCATCAGATCCTCGATGAGATCCTTGAACGTGCCGTCCTTGATCTCCTTGACGCGATCCTCCAGATGTCCGCATCCAGGAGCCAGATACTTGCCGTTGATTCTTCTGGCAAGCATTGCTACCTGAGGATGAGAAATACCTGCGGGACAACGGGACGAGCAAACGCCGCACATAACGCAGTCAAAGGATTCCTCCGCACATGCCTCGAAGTCACCTCTTTGTGCATATGCGATATACTGCATGACATTCAAGCCCTGGGTACACGCCTTGGTACAAGCATTACAGCCGATACAAGCATAGATCTCGGGGTAAAGCTGCATCATCACCGTCTCGTTCACGGGGATCTTTTCCATGTCATATACCTGCTTGACTAAGGGGAAGAAAGGCAGAGTGGCAATATACATATTGTCCTCAACCTTGGTTTGGCAAGCAAGGCATGCCTTCAGCTCGCGGTCACCCTTGATACGGTAGATCGTCGCACAAGCGCCGCAGAAGCCGTTTCGGCATCCGCATCCTCTGACGAGCTGATATCCCGCATATTCCATTGCGGTCATAATGGTTAAATTCTCCGGCACTTCATATTTCTTGCCGAACAAATAGATACTGACTAATTTCTCCATGTTACCTCTCCTTTAATACTCGTCGGGAAGCTCATCCAGCTCATCGCAACGGAATACAGGTCCGTCTTTGCAGACGTACTTGGCGCCTACATTGCATCGACCGCATTTACCCACACCGCACTTCATGCGAAGCTCCAGCGTGGTATAGATCTGTGTCTTGTCAAAGCCAAGGGCACAGAGTCCCTCCAGCGTGAATTTGATCATGATGGGAGGACCGCAAAGCACAGCGGTCTTGTTGGTATCGAAGCCAAGCTCCTTGACATAGTTGGGAACAAATCCCACATGTCCGTCCCATCCCTCCTGCTCACGGTCAATGGTCAGATGAACCTTGACACCGGCGTCGGTGGACCATTCCTCGATGATCTCCTTGTAGTCCAGAAGGTCATCCTTGCTTCTCGAGCCGTAGACGATATCGATATCACCGTAGCGATCACGGTAGTGGCGGCAGTAGTTAATCACCGAACGAAGAGGCGCAAGTCCTACACCGCCCGCAATGAACAAAAGATTCTTGCCCGCAAACACATCGTCCACAGGAAAGGGATTGCCGTAGGGTCCGCGAATGGTCAACTGCTGCCCCACCTCTGCCTGATGGAGCCAATCGGTCACACAACCGCATTTTTTAATGGAAAATTCCATGTACTCCTCATTGGTAGGAGAAGAGGTGATGGAGAACATCGCCTCGCCCACACCGGGAATCGACAGCATAGCGCACTGTCCGGGACGGTGGTCAAACGCCTTCTTTCCGTCGGGAGTTACCACACGGAAGGTCTTGATATCGGGGGTATCGATCCGAACATCGGTGATGACACCGACCTTGGGGATTAAGGTTTCTTCGCGATTATTCATGGTCCTTCCCTCCGATCTTTTTCATCACTTTTACAATATTCATAGAAATGGGGCATTTTGCCAAGCAACGTCCGCATCCTACACAGCTGAAGAGTCCGCCGTTATTTTCGGGATAGTAAACCAGCTTATGCATAAAGCGCTGGCGGAACCGCTCCTTCTGCGACAGGCGGTTATTTCCGTGTGCCATCTTGGTAAACTCGGAATACATGCAGGAGTCCCAGCAACGGTAACGGATCACTCCCTTACCCGTGTTGAAATCCTTAATGTCATAGCACTGGCAGGTGGGGCAAACAAAGGTACAGGTGCCGCATCCGAGACAAGCCTCGGACAGCTCTGCCCATGCGGGATGATCAAAGAGCTCAGCGGTCTTACCGCCTCCAAAGCCCTCGGTGGTCAGATCCTTCAGAGGAAGCTTCTTCATAATAGCGGCGATCTTTTCCTTCTCACCGTTCACGGCATCCTCGGAGCATTCCTCGGTCAGTCCATCCAGCTTGGAAAGCAGTGCGCTTCCCTTTTCGGTATTGGCACGGAAGAAGATCTCCGTGTCGGTCTTCCATGCGGAAATATCTCCCGCAGGCTCTGCGGCATCAATGCCGAAGGTGGTACAGAAACAGGTTTCGGTGGGACGTCCGCAAGCCAAAGCCACGATCACACCATGCTCACGGCGGGACGCGTAGAAGCTATCCACTGGCTCGGACAGAAAGACACGGTCCAAAACCTCAAAGCTCTTCACGTCACACGCGCGCACACCGAAGATCACGAAATCCTCGCTCTCGCTTCGGGTATCGATGATCTCAATCTTCTTGCCCTCGGTCTTGAATTCCATCAGGTTTTCGGTCTGAGGGAAGAAGAAATCCTTGGGGCTTCTGACAGTATTGAGCGCCTGACTCCAAACCGTACCCTCGTTCCATTCTTTATAGGATGCGGAGCCGTCGGTTCCGTCTACGGGAAGGTAGAGTCTTGCAGCCTTGGCAATCTCGGCAAATACGGAATTCATGGATTCCAAAGAACACTTACGCATTTGCATCCCTCCTGTCAAGCGCCTCTGCGGGCTCCAAGTCCTCGGTGGTATAGTTCACCAAAGGAGCGCGAGAGCCTACCGTCTCGCCTGCCTGATACTCGCCGTAAAACTCGTTCATATCCTTGATGAACTTACGGTTGAGCAGGTGGAGCGGAATATTCTGAGGACAAACTCTCGAGCATTCTCCGCAGTCGGTGCAACGGCCGGCTACGTGATATGCGCGAATGATGTGGAACATCTTTTCTTCAAAGCTATTGGCGGGGGACTTATTCTCCACACCCGATGCGGGGTTATCGAACACGCACTTTTCGCAGGTACAAGCGGGGCAAGCGTCACGGCAAGCGTTGCAACGGATGCAGCGGGACAGCTCGTTCTGCCAGAAGGCAAAACGCTCATCGGGCGTCATTGCCTCCAGGCGAGCTACCTCGTCAAAGCGAGCGGATTCGATCACGTCTCCCTCTTCGCCCATCAGCTCGTCATATGCCACGTGCTTTTTGCTCTTGCAGTTGATGCAACGCTCGGCGAGAACGTCCGAAGGATCGATCTCAATGGGAGCATCCGCATACAGAGTGGTTACGGAGATCTTTTCACCGCAATCGATGGAAGCGATTCCGTCGCCCGTAATTGCACGAACCTTGGCAATATCCGCCATTCCCTCACAGGGAATACCGACAGCATACACCTTCTCGCGATCGAAGCGATGCTCGGTCAGAAGCTGATTAAAGCTATAAGTATCACAGGGCTTCAGGAATACAAGAAGCTTCCCTTCGATCCGGTCTGTCTTGGCAACAAGATACTTGGAGAAGTTGGCACCGCAGAAATCGTTCCACACAAACTCCTTGCGCAGCGCCTCTGCGCTCTTGAATAGTGCGGGCGTCACGTCATAGTCAAACTCACCCTTTTTCCATCCCAGAACCGAGGTAACGGTTCCGTTCTCCAACAGAGAGACGGCTTTTTCGATGAGCTGTTCACGGCTTACTTTTTGCATCTCAGATCCTCCAATCTCTTGTTTTCTCCGAGAGCCGCAACCTTTTCGGCAAAGTCGCTCATGGTAGCGGCAAATTTTGCGCCTTCCGCAGCGGAAACCCATTCCAGACGGGTTCTGTCTCTCTCAATGCCCAGATAATCCAGCATGGAGAACAGAGCTGCCATACGGCGGCGGGTATAGTAATTACCCGAGGTATAGTGACAGTCGCCGGGGTGGCAACCGCAGATGATGACTCCGTCGGCGCCGCGCTGGAACGCGCGAAGCACGAACATGGGGTTCACACGGCAGGAACAAGGCACACGAATGATCTTTACGTTTGCGGGGTACGCCAAGCGGTTATTACCCGCAAGGTCTGCACCTGCATAGGAGCACCAGTTGCAACAAAAGGCAACGATCAGAGGCTTATATTCATTTACTTGCATATTGCATCCACCTCCGCCATAATTTGTCCGCCAGAGAATCCCTTCAGATCCATTGCACCCGAAGGACATGTTACCGTACAAGCACCGCATCCCTGACATACAGCAGGGTTCACCACCGCTACGCGGCGGATCTTGGTGGTACGGTCGGGCATACGAAATTCCTTATCTTCATAAGAAATTGCGCCGTAGGGACATACTCTCTCACAAGAGGAGCAGCCGTTACACATCAGCTCGTTGGAATGTGCCACGCAGGGGTTACCGGTCAGCTTATCCTTGGCAAGCAGTCCGATGACCTTGGAAGCCGCCGCGCCCGCCTGCGAAACGGTCTCGGGAATATCCTTGGGACCCTGGCACGCACCCGACAGGAACACACCTGCCGTGGGGCTTTCCACGGGACGGAGCTTGGGATGCGCTTCGGTAAAGAAATCGTTGGTATCCATGCTTGCAGTCAGCATGGTCGCCAGAGGACGCGCGGACTTATCGGGCTCAATGGCAGCCGCCAGAACCACCAGATCCGCATCAATGTGAAGCTGCTTGTTTTCGATCAGATCGGATGCCTGTACCTTCAGCTTATCGCCCTCGGGGGTCACCTTTCCGACCATTCCCTTCACGTATTTCACGCCGTATTCCTCAACGGCACGGCGATAGAATTCATCAAAGTTCTTACCGGGGGTACGCACGTCGATATAGAATACGTAAACCTCGGTATCGGGATATTTGTCACGGGTCAGCATGGCATGCTTTGCGGTATACATGCAACAGATCTTGGAGCAATACTCCTTGCCCTTCTCTGCGCAGGAATCGCAACGGGAGCCCACGCACTGTACGAACACGATGGTGTGAGGATGCTTCAAGTCCGAGGGACGGAGCAGCTTGCCCGCGGTAGGTCCTGCCGCATTGGTCAGACGCTCGAACTCCAAGGAGGTAATGACGTCCTTAGACTGGTTGTACGCAAACTCGTCGAATTTGTCCATACTGATGGGGTTGAATCCGGTTGCCACCACGATGGCGCCGTACTTCTCGCTGATATACTCATCCTTCTGGGTATAATCAATCGCGCCTGCGGTACACACCTTGGAGCAAAGTCCGCACTTGCCCTTCTTAAGCATGGTGCAGGCATTGGGATCAATGGTTGCCACCTTTGGAACTGCTTGAGCAAAAGGAATGTAAATCGCCGTACGGTTATCCATTCCCAGATTGAACTCGTTGGGAACCTTCTTCATGGGGCACTTTTCCATACAAGCGCCGCATCCGGTACAAATATCTTCCTTGACGTAACGAGCATTTTTCTTGATGGTTACATCGAAGTTACCCACAAATCCCTTGACCTCGGTCACTTCACTGTAGGAGAAGATACGAATTTTATCGTTCTGCGCCACGTCTACCATCTTAGGGGTCAGGATACAAGCGGCACAGTCCAAGGTCGGGAAGGTCTTGTCGAGCTGCGCCATTTTACCGCCGATGGTGGGCTTCTTCTCCACGATATCCACGGGGAAACCTGCGTCGGCAATGTCAAGTGCGGTCTGAATGCCCGCAATTCCGCCGCCGATGACCAGCGCACGTTTGGTCACGGGAGACTCACCGGGCGTCAGGGGAGCGTTCAGATTTACCTTTGCGATGGCTGCCTTTCCGAGAATGATCGCTTTCTCGGTACCGGTCACCATATCCTTATGTACCCACGAGCACTGCTCGCGGATGTTGGCGATCTCCACCATATAGGGGTTCAGCCCTGCGGCTGCCGCCGTTTTGCGGAAGGTCGCCTCATGCATTCTGGGAGAACAGGAGCAAACCACAATGCCCGTCAGCTTATGCTCGGCGATCGCTGCCTTGATCAGATCCTGTCCCGCTTGGGAACACATATATTGATAGTTGGCGGAATGGACAACGCCGGGCTCATTTTTCAGCGCCTCGGCAACCGCGACCACATCAACCGTGCCCGCAATGTTACTGCCACACCAACATACAAAAACACCAACTCTTTGCATGTGTCTTCCTCCTTACTTCGTATATTTTCTGAATGCGCTGACGAGAAGCTGCTGAGGTGTATCCTCGTCGATCTGCGCGGGAATGTCATTGGGGGTCATGTGATTGGCTCCCTGCTGTCTGACAGCAGCCAGACGAACCGCCTCAATGAGCTTGGCGGGCTCTACGCTTCTGGGACAACGCTCCAGACACGCAAAGCAGGACAAGCATTTATAGAGAGATTCCGATTTCAAAAGGGGCTCAATCTCTCCGTTTTCCACCATACTTACAAACTGGTGGGGATGATACTCCATCTCGTCATAAGCGGGACAGGTCGCGGAGCATTTTCCGCATTTCATACATTTCCGAGGATTCACTCCGCTGATGCGCAGAAGCTCCTCCTTGCTGTAATTCTTATTCATGATCTGCCTCCTTGACTCCAAGAGCCTCTGCCAACAGCTCGGTAAAGTAAATCACGGGAATATCCGCTCCGTTCTTCACCAAATTGTAACGGCAAAGGGGACAAGCGGTCACCATGACCTCAGCACCTGCCGCCTTAGCATTATCCACCACGGCATTGCTGTTCTTCTTAGCAAGGTCGGGACTTTCCATGGCGATATATCCGCCACAGCACTCATTGCGCTTAGCATAGATCACGGGAGTCGCTCCGATGGCACGAATGAAATCCTCCATGATGGAAGGATTCTCGGGGTCATCCATCTTCATCACCTTTCCGGGACGAAGCAGAAGACATCCGTAATACGCGGCGACCTTCTTTCCCTTCAGGGGATTAACCACCTTTTCCTTGATCGCATCAAAGCCGACCAGATCGCGAAGCATCTCCAGATAGTGATATACCTGGGTCTCACCCGCATACGGGGTATCCTCCGCCATATAACGGTTCACCTTATCGGCAAACTCCTTGTCGTTCTGCATGGCATGATTGGTCTGTTTGATTACATTGTGGCATGCCGAGCACACTGTCACCAGGGGTTGCTCCTTGGCGCCGGCTTCCTTCAGGGCACGAACCGAGGACAGCTTGGTAGCAACCTCATCCTTTGCCATGGTGAATACACCGCCGCAGCACTGCCAGTTTTCAATTTCTTCCAGCGTAATCCCAAGAGCCTCGGCAGAGCGGTATGCGTAGGCATCCAGATCCTTTGCCTTATTCTTGAGCGTACAGCCGGGGAAATAACTCACCTTCATGATTTACCTCCGGATTTAAGCCATTTCTTCGGGATGGAATACTTCGTCAAACTTCTCTGCGGTCAGGAAGCCAAGCTCAACGCACGCCTCCTTCAGAGAAATATTATCCTTGAACGCCTTCTTGGCGGTCTTTGCCGCATTCTCGTATCCGATATAGGGATTGAGTGCGGTAACAAGCATCAGAGAGTTGTGCAGATTGTGGTGCATCTTTTCACGGTTTGCCTTGATACCGACGGCACAATTCTTATTGAAGGAAACGATCGCCTCGGCAAGCAGTCTTGCGGACTGCAGGAAGTTATACACGCAAACGGGCATGAATACATTCAGTTCAAAGTTACCCTGAGAAGCTGCCATACCGACCGCTACATCATTGCCCATGACCTGCACAGCAACCATGGTGACCGCCTCACACTGGGTAGGATTCACCTTACCGGGCATGATGGAAGAACCGGGTTCGTTCTCGGGAATAAAGATCTCACCCAAACCGTCACGGGGACCCGATGCCAGCCAACGGATGTCGTTGGCGATCTTCATCATATCACAAGCCATTGCCTTGATGGCACCGTGCGCAAATACCAGTTCATCCTTGGAAGTGAGCGAATGGAACTTATTGGCAGCCGTTACGAAAGGCTTGCCCGTAATCTTTGCCACTTCTGCGGCAACACCGGTGTCGAATCCCTTGGGCGCATTCAATCCCGTACCTACGGCGGTTCCGCCCAGAGCCAACTCATACAGGGGCTCGATGGAGCGACGGATCAGCTCCACATCCTTTTCAAGGCTGGATCTCCATCCGCTGATCTCCTGGCTGAACTTGATGGGAGTCGCATCCTGCAGATGGGTTCTACCGCTCTTAACGATTCCCTCATTCTCTGCTTCCAGGCGCTTGAAGGTAGCAATCAGCTCCTCTGCTGCGGGAATCAGCTTATCCTCCAATGCCAGAACTGCCGCAATGTGCATGGCAGTAGGAAAGGTATCGTTGGAAGACTGGCTCATATTCACATCGTCGTTGGGGTGAAGCACCTTCTTGCCAAGGATCTGATTGCCACGGTTGGCAATGACCTCGTTGGCATTCATATTGGACTGAGTACCCGAACCCGTCTGCCATACAACCAAGGGGAAATGGTCGTTCAGCACACCCGCCATTACCTCATCGCAGGCCTGCTTGATGGCACCGAGCTTTTCGTCGGTCATTTTCTCGGGCTTGAGTCCGTTATTGGCGATTGCTGCCGCCTGCTTCAGGACACCGAATGCGTGAATAATCTCGCGAGGCATGGTCTCCACACCTACACCGATCTCAAAATTCTCATGGCTTCTCTGAGTCTGCGCCGCCCACAAACGGTCAGCGGGAACCTTCATCTCGCCCATGGAATCGTGTTCAATGCGATATTCCATCTTCTATATACCTTCCTTTGTTAAAATTAAAATTCAATGCTGTTGATGACTGCCTTCAAGCTGTCTGCGCTCTTATGAAGAGCGGCGATCTCTTCATCGTTTAGAGTGAGCATAACCTTGCCGTGCGCACCTTTATTACCAACCACATTCAAAAGGCTCAGACAAACATCGTCAATGCCGTACTCACCGTGCAGCATGGTAGAAACCGTCATGGTGGTATCGATTCCGCTAAGCAGACACTTACAAACGTGACAAACAGACATAGATACGGCATAGTAGGTCGCTCCCTTGCGCTGAATTACGCGGGCACCCGACTTTCGCACGTAATTTTCTACCTCAGCACGGTCGAATTCGGGGTACTCCACATTGCTCTGAATGGCATCGCGGAACTGGTCGATCGGCACGTTCGAAATGTTGGCGATAGACCACGGAACAAATGCGGAGTCACCATGCTCGCCCAACACGTACGCATGGATATTCTTCTGATTTACCTGATAATACTCGGCAACTCTCGCGCGCAGACGGGCGGTATCCAGAATGGTACCCGAGCCGATGATGCGCTCCTCGGGAATACCCGAGCACTTGCAGAATACGTAGGTCAGAACGTCAACGGGGTTACTTACAATAATATATGTAGCATCGGGAGCATACTTCACGATCTCCCCTGCTACCGCCTTTAGAATGTTGACATTGGTCTGTGCCAGATCCAAACGGGACTGACCGGGCTTTCTTGCCACACCCGAAGTAATAATGACAATGTTGGAATTGATGGCATCCGCATAGGTTCCCGCATAAATGTTGGAGGGATTGCAGAACGGAACACCTTGCTTGATATCCAACGCTTCTCCTTTTGCCTTTTCTCCATTGATGTCGATCATAACGATCTCGGATGCAAGTCCCATAACTGTCAGGGTATACGCGATGGTAGAGCCTACGCTACCGGTTCCGATAACTGTGATCTTGTTCATGATAACCTCTTTCTTTTTTTCTTTTTAATACTGCGCCATGCAGGGCCAATTTCTTTACAAAAATACATTTTAATTATATCATACTTTTTTATATATTTCAATACAAAATACGAAAAATGTTATTTTTTTCACAAGTATGTAGATTCTTGCCCCAAATGACCTTTCGGTTTATGTATATTTGACAAAAATATAACAAGCCATGAGAAATTTTATAATTTCTCCTGCTGTTACTGCATACAAAAACAGGAGCAACATGAGTTGCTCCCGTTTGATTCACTTCAATCCAAGCTGAGAAAGAATGTTTTCAGCTTGACGAACCTGACCGTCGGAAACACCGCGGCTCACGTTCAACTCCCTGATCGATCTCCGAGCTTTGCCCGAAAGGAGTAATCGTAGCCATCGATGCACCTCCATAAAGGGCATCAGCCATTTTTTCTTCTGCAAAATAGGATAATATACCTTCAGCGTATCATACGGCATGAAAATACGACGCATGGCATATCGAAGCTTACCGCCCTGCTTGCTCTGCTGGATGGTCACCTTATTGGCAATGCTTCCATACACTCCGCCATCCAAAATATAGCTTTGCATGCTATCGGTTAAGCGGTCTCCCTCGGTGCCCGAAAACCAAGTCTCAGACAACCGACGGCATCCGTCGGAAAAGGCAAGCAATCCCTCTCTCTCCAGCAACGCATTCCGTGCGCGCTCGTCATGCTCGACTCTATGGGAAAGAATCCAAAGGTCCAAGAAAGAGCGCATACCGCATCCACCGATTTCGAAATGCTTTGCCATGTGGGCAATATGATAGAAGTAAAATGCCTCATCCGACATTTCATATCGGCAAGCACACCCTTCGGCGGGCTTGGCATACTCCCAGATGTTGGTCAACGTATCGAAGGTCCGATACGCTTCCTCATTCAGAGAAAAATGAAGCTCCACATGAACACCACTGGGAGAAAACAGCGAAAAATCGTGAGATCCCGTCGTCTCCTTACGATATTGCAGCCCTTTTGAAAGAGCCGCCACCGCACGTTCTCCGTCCTCCCTTCGCACCAACACGTCAATATCACAGCTGGTGCGCATCCACGGCTCGGGATAATATGCTCGCAGAACCGAGCCCTTCAGGGGCATAAAGGGAATATTCTCCGCCTCCAACACCTCGCCAAGAGCGTTCAGCTCATACCTGGACTGCTCATATCGGTAAAGCGCCAGCATTTTCTGCTTTTCATACTTGGCAAAAAGTTCATTGTTTTGCGATTGTCCCGCTTTTTTCAATCCGCTTGCCGCAATATGCGCCACGTCATGATGCTTCGACAATCTGTAAAGATCGACCAACAGCTCTTCGTCCACATCCGACCACGTCTCCTCGGGGATTTCTTCCCCGAGAACCTCGCCTCGGATCAGGGCTAACAGAAGTTTCAGCGACCGTTCGATTTGATTGATCATTTTGAATTATTCATCCGTTCCAAAAAAATATTCTTCTACCATCAGGCAAAGTGCATGATAAATGGGAAGATGCAATTCCTGAATCTTAAAGGTCTCGGTCTCGGGTGCCTGAATGCAAACGTCCGCCATACAGGACAGCTTGCTGTCCTTCTTTCCCGTCATACCGATCACCTTCATCCCCTTTGCCTTCGCAACGGTGGCGGCATACAGCACGTTCTTGCTGTTACCCGAGGTCGAGATTCCGAGGAACACATCCCCTTCTCTTCCGTAGCCGTTGACCTGCTGCGCAAAGCACAGAAGGGGCTCACAGTCATTCATATATGCCGTGGACAGCGCAATGTGCCCATCCAGAGCAATGGTGGGAAGAGCTCCCTGCAAATTCTTGGCGAGAATCTCACCAAGCTCGGGATCGACCTCCCGAAGCTTTGCGGAAAAGACATCATTCATGGGGCGCTCCAAGACAAAGCTCTTCATCATTTCTCCCACAATATGCTCCGCATCCGCCGCCGAACCGCCATTTCCCGCGACCAACAGCTTTCCGCCCTTCTCATAGCCTTCCTTGATGATCTCATAAGCAGCACCGATCTGCTCTCGCTGCTCAGCCAATACGGGATACCGTTCGATCAAACAATCCAACTGCTTCAATGCTCGATTTTCCATCATGATTTCCTTTCTCAAATTTAATATGAGATCCTTCTCCCGCACTGTCCCCAACGAATAGAAAAAAAGAGCGGTCATGGAGTCCATTCATATTTTCTTCAACATCTTTTTGACCTTATATTTCAAGGCGAAATGCTTTCCAAAATAGGATTTGATTGCAGCCTCATAGCCATCCTTACGGTAAATCGTCCAGAACTGTTCTCTTCTTCCGTTGGGCTGACTGGGCTGACGGAGCGGAGGCTGCATCACCGACTCCGGGGCAAGCTCCTGCGTCTTCATCGTAGGAAGAAGCTTCTCCATGATTTCCTCACCGAGACGTGTATTGACCAGAACGAGAGAAACACCCGCATCGCTTCCGAAATCGGGAACAACCCTGTCAATTCCGCGGCAATCGGCTATGGTCAGGTCACCCACACGGTCAATATTGGAATATTGGCAGGAATGACAGGAAGGACGGTGGCAAAGCCGCATATAGTAAATCTGTTGCCACAAATCGGAATAGGCATTGGAATGAAATTCCTTACCACCTTCCAAATACGCAATTTCCCGATGTACATGCCAAGACCAACGCTTGGGTCGGAACTGATAATTTATCAGCCTTCTGCGTGTTTTCTTTTCTATAAAGCGGAATTGTTCCCGAAGGATCTTCGGGCTTGGCGAGCCATGACAAATCAGATCCACGCAAACAAGACCTTCCGTATGATCGCCTAAGAATCTGCGAAGACCATCCACCTGACAGGGTGTTCCCGTAAAGAGGACTTTTTTTCCCTCAGACAGATCCTGCTTGACTTCGGCAAACACATTACCAAGCTCACTTTGAACATACTTAGAGCCACGCATGTCATTGCGTTTCTCTGCTGTCGCAGCGCGAATATGACGAACCGTCATCTGTTCGTCAAATGCCGCTCCGTATACTACACCGCCCTCAGCAAAAATCCAGTCGGACAACGTGGTAAACATTCCTCCACTGGTACTGTTTTTCAACACGTCGCGATCGGTATGCTGCATCGCGTATGCCGTACGTATACTTCCCGACTCGGACACCTGGCGGTTCAGTACAGGGCAAACCTTTTTGCATAGACCGCAAGAAACACAAGCAGACCCATCCACCGAAGGG
This sequence comes from Clostridia bacterium, assembly GCA_017504335.1. Classification (GTDB taxonomy): domain Bacteria; phylum Bacillota; class Clostridia; order Oscillospirales; family CAG-272; genus HGM12713. Next base: position 2,163 of record JAFVRI010000094.1, on the reverse strand, counting down.
TATTTGAAGCCTTCTTCGTTTTCCTTCATGGTAATCGCTCCCTTGGGGCAAACCGACGCACACGCTGTACACCCGTAGCATTGAGCGGGATTCACACATTGAATCATTGTTACCTCCTACGAAGCAATGTCCTAAAAATACGTTTCATCACCGCCAAAAAGCTCTTCCGATCGGCAATGAGTGTTGTCAGCATTGTTATTGCCACTGCATACACGGCAAAAATCAAAGCGACCAAAATCCATTCAAAGAAGTTTTTAGCTTGAATTTCAATAAACAAAGTGGGCAGTACGATCAAGGCAATATTGACAAAAACCATCAGCATACGGAATGCCGTACGTGCCACCGAATTGTGCGAAATATACTTGGGAGTAAAGAACAGAAGATCAACGGTTCTGTACAGATTGGAAAGGCAGGAGCCAATCATAATACCCACGATTCCGAATTTCCATCCCAGAAGGGCTCCGCACACAATAATGATCGCGCCCTGAATGGTCACTCTCCATCGAGTCTCACGGTACATTCCCGCGGAAATCACCAGCATACTTTGGGGAGTCTTGATGTTATAAAGCAATCCGTTCAGTACAATGGTCACGCTCAGGGCGGGAAGAATGTAATTGGCATCGGTCACGCCTGCGGTATAGATCCGTACAAATGGCATCATTAACACAAACGCAAGACCGTAAACCACCGAAAGGATGAAGTAGTATGCTACCTCAAACTCCGACACGGTCTTTTTCAGCTTTTCCTTTTCCCTTCTTGCGATCAGATCGCCAAAGCCGGCGGAAAGTCCGGAAATAAAGACACCGAGTACGCCGTTCAGTCCCGTAATTACCATATTGTAGACGGAATAGACGCTGACCGTCTTCAGGCTCAGCAGAATCGTTGCCAGTACCGTGGGAGCGCCCGACTGTACCATGCCGAGGATCTGCTGATAGATCACATCCCACCGCTTTTCCATAGCCCCCTTATCGGGCTTGGCGGTGTGGTCGATATACGGATACTGCTTTTTGGAATAGGCAGAAATCATCACGATCTTGACAAGCACCAGAGTAGCCACGATGGCATAGAGAATGATCACGTTGACCTTTCCCATCGCCAACAGGCAAATCAAGGCGGTTCGCAGAACCGTTTGGATGATGGAAACAACAGAAATAATGAAATTCCGTTGGTCGGCATTCAAAAGGACACGGTATCCCGATACAAAGAAGAAGTCGGCACATCCGTTGATACCCAACAGCAAAGCCAAGGAAAAGATCATCCAGAAGCTCAATGTCTCACTTTGCGACAGAACACCGTAAACAACGGCAAGGGCCAAAATGCCCGCTGAAAAAATATAGCCTGCCTGGCGGTAGCTGTTGCGTGCCGCCTTAACAATAGAGCTGATCCTTCCGTGATCCTCTTCCGCCAACGGATTATAGAGTGAATAAATCGCCGCTCCGCCGATACCCGCCTCCACCAGCGTGATATAGGAAATAAACTGATTCAAGGAGCTGACAAGTCCGTTGACCTCGGAGCCGTATGTAGAGATCATCAGCCGCGGTGTGATCATACCCGCCACCATAACCACCAGCTGGCAGATCATTGCCGTTATGGAATTCAATGCAAATTTTTGTGTTCGATTCATGAATACTCCCAATGGCCGCTTTCCTATTCGGCAACGACCTCCTTCAAATACTCCATGGATTCTGTCCGATACTCGCTCAGAAGAACGTCCACAGAGGAATAATCAATTTTTTCATCGGTCAAGATCTTTTCGGTCACGATCCGATCCCGAAGATTCAGAATCGAGGTCAGATTTTCCAATCTCGAATTGGTATCCGAGGAAAATTCCACGTAAAAATCGGTATGCAACGCAATGGATACCGCGGTTCCGTGGAAGGAGTTGGTAAAGACACACTCCGCTCCATCCAAAAAACCCAAAAACTCCTTAGGTCCTACACCGAAGGCAGGATGCTTCTTGGGATCAAAGCGATCCTTCATCCGTCCTCCGATGGTCACCAGCTCCAATCCGTACCGTTCGGCATATTCTGCCGCTCTGCGATACAGCGTGGGGCTTGGCTTGATGGTGAAAAACAGCACGTATTTGTTTTTACGGTTCGCAGGCTTTGCAAGACCTCTCAAGTAGTCCGATTCCACCAGAAGCGTGGGATCCAGAACCACCTT
>JAFVRI010000093.1 GCA_017504335.1 Clostridia bacterium | reverse complement strand
GAGAACCTTTCCGTTTTCGGCGATCAAAGAATGACCGGAGAACACCGTGTCGGTTGTGGATTCTCCCTTGCCACAGTTGGCATAGAGATATGCGCTGACAGTCCGTGCGGAATAAGATGCAACAGCGGAACGGCGGAAGTCAGCGGAGACAACCGTCTCGGGACATGCGGTCGGATTGATAAGTACCGTCGCTCCTGCGCGGCTCATGCGCGCAGAGGGAGGGCAGATGGATTGAAAATCATTTCCGATTTCCACGCCAAAGGAAAAGGATGGAACTGTTTCACACGAGAAAATCTGCTCAACGCCGAAAGGAACGGTTTGTCCTAAAACAGAAGCATAGGCAGGTTCTTTTGTCGGAGTGGAAAAATAACGACCTTCTGCATCGAAAATAATTTTTTTCTGAGGAATCAGTCCTAAAATTTGTCCTTTTTGACAAATTGCGGCAGAATTATAAAGTTTATTATTGACAACGATAGGAAAACCGATTATACTAATCATATGAGAATCTGCGGTTTTTTGGAGGAACTCACCGAGTGCTCGCTTGGCAGCGGAGAGCAAGGTCTCCGCGCGGAATAGATCTCCGCAGGAGCAGCCTGTGAGGCACAGCTCGGGAAATACCAACAGAGCAACGTTCGCGGCATTTGCTTTTTCCCAAAGTCTCAGAATTTCGTTCAAATTGGCATCGCAATCCGCGACTGTTACGTGGGGCGTTGCGGTGGCAACCTTAATAAAACCATGTTTCATATATGGAATGTCCTTTCCTTAGATTACCAATGTTTCTGGCTTTATTATACAAGTTTCTTTTGAAAATTACAATAGATTCTTGAAAATCTTTTTAAAAAATCAATAAAATAAAAAGAAGGGTGAGTGGAAAATGAAAGATATTAAAAGAAATCTTACCATGCTTTGTGATTTTTATGAGCTAACCATGTCGAACGGATATTATGTCAATGGTATGAAGGATAAGATCGTTTATTTCGATGTGTTCTACCGTGACAACCCCGATCATGGCGGATTTGCGATCGCGGCAGGTCTGGAACAGATCGTTGAATATATCAGAGATTTGCACTTTACAGAGGAAGACATTGAATTCCTTCGCTCCAAACAATGCTTCGGCGAAGATTTTTTGCAGGAACTAAGAAATTTCCGCTTTACGGGTGATATTTGGGCAATTCCCGAGGGAACGGTTGTTTTCCCCGGAGAACCTTTGATGACGGTACGCGCTCCTGTGATTGAAGCCCAGTTTATCGAGACCTACGTGCTGATGATGATCAATCATCAATCTCTGATTGCCACAAAGGCAGCCCGGTTGACGCGTGCCGCAAAGGGAAGAGCAATCAGCGAGTTCGGATCCCGAAGAGCACAGGGAGCAGACGCGGCAATTTTGGGCGCCAGAGCTGCGTATCTTGGCGGTTGCAATTCGACTGCTTGCACCATTTCTGATGAGGCATTTGGTGTTCCTTCCGGCGGAACTATGGCACATTCTTGGGTACAGATGTTTGACAGCGAATATGAAGCATTCCGTGCGTATTGCGAGGTTTATCCCAATTCCGCTACACTGTTGATCGATACTTACAATGTGCTGGAGAGCGGACTCCCCAATGCGATCAAGGTATTTAAGGAGATTTTGCTTCCAAAGGGGATCACCAAATGTGCGGTTCGAATCGATTCCGGAGACGTGACGTATTTGTCGAAAAAGATTCGTAAGCGCTTGGATGAAGAGGGCTTGACCGATTGCAAGATTGTTGTCTCCAACTCTTTGGACGAGTATATTATTCGTGAGCTGATCCGTCAGGGCGCGGAGATTGATTCCTTCGGTGTTGGTGAACGTTTGATCACTGCAAAGAGTGATCCCGTGTTTGGCGGTGTGTATAAGCTTTGCGCGGTCGAAAGAGAGGACGGAACCATTCAGCCGAAGATTAAAATCAGCGAAAATGTCGGAAAGATCACAACGCCTCATTTCAAAAAGATTTATCGTTTGAGAGGACGGGAGACAGGTAAGGCAGAGGCAGACCTGATTTGCGTATATGATGAGATGGTGGATGATACTCAGCCGATCGAATTGTTCGATCCGGAGCATACGTGGAAGAGAAAGGTTTTGGAAAATTTCACAGCAACCGAGCTTCAAGTTCCCGTTTTCAAGGCGGGAGAGCTTGTCTATCAGCTTCCTTCCTTGGAGGAAATTCGCAAGCATTGCGCAGAGGAAATTGAAGGTATGTGGGATGAGGTGCGCAGATTTACCAACCCGCACAATTACTATGTGGATCTTTCGGAAAGGCTGTGGAAAATTAAACACGATATGATTGCGGAATACCGTAAAAGAAAGTAAACGGATATTTGCAAGCTCTTAATCAGAAGGAGACGTGTCCTTGAAAGGGATGCGTCTCTTTTTTGAATATTTTTTTAGAAAGTCGAAGAAAGTTCTTGAATTTGTTGAAAGAATATGATATAATTAGAATAGGATAGGATTCCTATGATTATTTAGTTTGTTCCGAAAGAGGTGACGAAATGCCAACTTGGTCGAGTATATGGAATTTTATACAAGATTTTGCTCGGAAATATGTGATCGAGCCCGTAAGGGGAATGGAGATCGTGGATGTATTCGATATATTGATTTTGACCTTTATTCTGTATTTTCTGTATCGGTTTGTTCGGGATCGAAGAGCAGGCAAGCTATTGATTGGATTAGGGCTTGTTTTTGTGATTTCGCTGGTCAGTGACGCCTTTGATATGCTGGCACTTCGGTTCATCTTCCGTGATATTCGGCAGCTTGGATTGATTGCGATTTTAATTTTGTTTCAGCCTGAGCTCAGAAGTGCGTTGGAAAAGGTTGGAGGAACACCTTTGTCCGGTATTCGCAATATTACAGGAGAAACGCGTGACATCTCCGCTCTGAACGCAGAGATCGATGCGCTTTGCTCGGCGGCAAGTGATCTTTCCAGAGATAAGCTCGGTGCGTTGATCGCGATTGAGAGATCCACCAAGCTCGGGGAATATGTCAAATCGGGTGTGTTTGTTGATGCCAGCCTGTCTCCTTACGTGTTGCGCAATATCTTTTTCAATAAAGCTCCCTTGCATGACGGCGCGGTGATTATCCGTGAAGGAAGAATTTGCGCGGCAGGATGCTTTTTGCCTCTGTCAACTCAGGAGGATATTGACAAGGATCTTGGAACAAGACACAGAGCCGCGATCGGCCTTTCCGAGGCGAGCGACGCGATTGTTATCGTTGTGTCGGAGGAGACTGGTCTGATCTCCTTGGCAATCGACGGAAAATTGGAGAGAAACTTCAACTACAACACGCTGAAGCAAAGATTGAACGGTCTTTTGGCTACCGATAATCCGGGCGATCATAGAAAGCATCGCAAGGAAAAGATCCGAGCAAAAAAGCAGCAATAAGTGTTCTGCTTTGGGAGGGGTTACATGGCAAATCAAATGAAAAAATGTTCTGGTGAAAATCGGGGCTTGGAAGTAAAGAAAAAGAAAAGAGGCGTCGTTATTCCGTTTATCCTATGCCTGTTAATCGCAGTTGCCATCTGGCTGTATGCTTCGGCAAATGTGGATGAACAGGATTCTCAGGGAAACAAGGTAATTCAAAATATATCGACTCTGTCGGTATTTGATGATACGATTTAACGGCAGATGGAGAATAGAACTGTGACGGAAGAAAAAGTTAGGGGTATTTTGCTGAACGGGATTTCCTTGTCTCCTGATCAGGATGAACGTGAAGCATGTATCATTGCAGCCAATGAGATGAAGCGTGCAGGGATTTCCCCTGCACGACTTCGTTTTGATATTTATAAAAAATCTGTGGATGCAAGAAAAAAAGAGGATGTACGCATTGTCTACTCCGTAGCAGTTTATGCGAAAAACGGGGAGCTTTTACCCTCTGTACGACGCGGAAGGTATCAGCAGTCTCCTTTGTACGCCCAATCCTTGGAAATTCAAAGAGGAACTGCGGTCATGTCCGCACCTCCGTTGGTTGTCGGAATGGGGCCGGCAGGTCTCTTTTGTGCTTTACTTTTGGCAGAGCAGGGCTACCGTCCTATCATTGTGGATCGCGGAAATTGCGTAGAGGAGCGATGCCGCGCATATCGCACTTTTGTAGAAACGGGCGTTTTGGATACGGAATCCAATATCCAGTTTGGCGCAGGTGGCGCGGGAACCTTTTCGGACGGAAAGCTTTTGACCCGTATCAACGATCCGAGAACCGCGTATGTATTGCGCAGATTCTGCGACTTTGGTGCTCCGGAGGAGATTCTGGTTGCAGCTAAGCCGCATATAGGAACCGACCGATTGGTGGGCGTTGTGGGTTCCATGCTGAAGAGAATCGAGAAATTGGGCGGCCGTGTCATTTATCACTGTCGGCTGGACGAGATCCGAAATGCGGAACGAGGTCAGGTTATTGCCAAAACCACGCAGGGAGAATTTTTGTGCTCATCATTGATTTTGGCGCTTGGGCACAGCGCAAGAGATACCTATGCGATGCTTCTGAAGAATGGATATGTCATTGAACCGAAGCCCTTTTCGGTGGGAGTGCGAATTGAACATTTGCAGGAAGATATTGACCGCTCCATGTATGGATCCTTTGCCGGACATCCCAGACTCGGAAGAGGAGAATATCATTTGTCCGATACCACCTCGGGAAGAGGTGTGTATACCTTTTGTATGTGTCCGGGAGGACAGGTTGTTGCTGCCGCTTCTGAAGAAGGCGGTGTCGTTGTCAATGGCATGAGCTGCTACGCGCGCGACGGTAAAAACGCGAATTCCGCGGTCTGTGTTTCGGTTCGACCGGAGGACTATGGAGCTACGCCGCAGACCGCCATAGCGTTTCAGAGAAAATTGGAGCGTGCCGCCTTTGAGTTTGGTGGCAGGGATTATTCCGCTCCCATTCAAACGGTGGGAGATTTTCTGAACGGTACTTGTGGAAAGGAACCTACCGATGTTCAGCCAACCTACAGAAACGGAAGAGTTCGGTGTGTTTCTATGGAAAAAATGCTTCCTGATTTTATTGCTCGGGAGTTGCAGCTTGGTTTGAGAAGCTTTGATCGAAAGCTTCATGGATTTGCTTCTCCTACCGCGATTCTGAGCGGTGTTGAAACAAGAACCTCTGCTCCGGTTCGGATTTTGCGAACAGAGGAATTGACCGCGCTCGGACACGACAATATCTATCCGTGCGGGGAGGGGGCAGGTTATGCCGGTGGAATCACCAGCGCTGCGGTGGATGGACTTCGAGTTGCACAAAACATTATAAGGCGCTATGCTCCTTTCAAGGATTAACGTAAGATTTCGAACATCATGTTCGCTTAAATAAAATTTTGAGGTATGCCCAATGAGGGAAATAAAAAGAGAGAAGGTATGGGAAGAAAAATATACCTTTGGAGATGAACAACGGGATCGCATGATCCATAAAATGGCAGTAGCCATGAATGTATCAGACGTATTTGCTGTTCTTCTTTACAATCGAGGCTATGAGACCGTAGAGGAGGCTGAACGCTTTTTGCGATTGGAAAAAGCGGATTTTCATGACCCCTATCTCATGGCGGATATGGATAAGGCAGTAGAACGAATTTTTTCTGCCGTAGAAAAACAGGAAAAGATCTACATATACGGAGACTATGATGTGGACGGAGTGACCTCTGTTACGGCATTGTATCTGTATCTGAAGCATCTGGGAGCAGATGTCGGAATCAAAATTCCCAAACGTGAGGGAGAAGGATACGGCGTAGCTCGGAATGTGGTGGAAACCATGGCAGCGCAGGGAACCAAGCTGATTATTACCGTGGACACGGGAATAACCGCTCACGAAGAGGTGAAATTTGCAAAATCAATTGGTGTTGACTTTGTCATCACCGATCACCATGAGTGTCATGCACAGATTCCTGAGGCATATGCGGTCGTTAACCCTCACCGTGTGGATTGTCCGTATCCTTTCAAGGAGCTTGCAGGAGTCGGTGTTGTCTTTAAGCTGCTTTGTGCTTGCGAGATAAGACGGTTCCGTGAAGAGGGACTTAGCGCCATAGAGGGAGTACGCAGTATTTGCCGTCAGTACGCAGATCTGACAGCGATCGGAACGATTGCGGACGTGATGCCTGTTATTGACGAAAACCGTCTGATTGTCAGTCTTGGTCTTAACCAACTGGAGTATCCTGCACGTCCGGGATTAGAGGCATTGATCGAGGCATCTTCCAATCGAAAAAATGGGGGGGAGGCCTCCAATCGAAAGATTACATCCGGAATGATCGGCTTCGGAATTGCTCCGCGTATCAATGCTGCCGGACGTATAAGCGATGCAACGATTGCGGTTCGATTGCTTTTGGAGGATGATCCTGAAAAGGCAAGGATTGCAGCAGAAGAATTGTGTGAGATCAATCGTCAAAGACAGATCGAGGAAAATCGTATTGCGCAGGAAGCTTATGGAATGATCGAGGATACGGTGAATCTTGAGCATGATCATGTGATCGTATTGGAAAGTAACGATTGGCATCAGGGAATTATCGGAATTGTATCTTCAAGGATTACAGAGCGATACGGACTTCCTTCCATTCTGATTTCATTCGCCGGCAATATGATTGGCGGTCCGAATCCTATGGACGACGGAAAGGGATCGGGAAGAAGTGTTCGTGGCATGAATCTGGTAGAAGCGCTGACTCATTGTGAGGATCTGCTGATCAAATACGGCGGTCACGAGCTAGCGGCAGGCTTGACTGTGAAAAGAGCCAATCTGGATGAGTTCCGAAAAAAGATCAATGAGTACGCAAGAGATCATCTGTCCGATGATATTTTTAAAATACGTATGGAATCCGACTGCGAGCTGAGTATGTCGGATATTACGATGGAGCTTGCGGAAGAGCTGACTCTTCTTGAGCCATTCGGAACGGGAAATGCGTCTCCTTCCTTCGTTCTAAAAAACGTATTGGTTAAGAGAATAACCAATATCGGAGGTGGAAAGCACAGCCGTCTTTTGGTCGAAAAAGACGGAATTTGCTTTACTGCTCTCTATTTCGGTGTCTCCGATTGTGATCTCGGCTTTGAAACCGGAGATGCCATTGATGTGCTGTTTCATGTTGATATCAATGACTATAAAAATGTTCGAAGTGTACAGCTGATTCTTCAGGATGCGAGACCCGCAGAGGTTTATGCGACCGCGTTGAAGGAAAATATGCGGCGGTATGAGGAGATCAAGCAGGGCGGAAGCTTTTCTGAGAAGGAGGATGTGATTCCTTCACGGGAGGATTTCGCCAGAGTTTATAAAGTATTGCGAAGGGAATACAGGTCCGGAAACAATATTATCAATCAAAGAAATCTGATGAGACTTGTTAATGGAATTCCCGAAAGCGATCCGATTAACTACACCAAGCTCAAGTATATTTTGCAGATCATGAACGAATTGATGATCTGCGAGGTTTCGGAGCTGGATCATGATATCTATCAGTTCGAAATTGTCTATAACGCAACAAAAACAAGTATTGATAAATCATCCATTTTGAAGAAACTGAAGAGTCGATGCGTTGATCGAACCAGATAAGTCGGTCTTCGCATGGACTTTTGCACCAGGGAAAGGCGGAATTCATGTCACAGGATACTTCTCATAACGATGTGAAGTTGTTTGAAATGCTGGCAACCTCCGGCAAAAATTACGATATAGAAAAAATCAGACGGGCATACGAATATGCGGCGGCACTACATGAGGGACAATTCCGTGTAAGCGGAGATCCTTATATTTCTCATCCGCTAGCTGTTGCTGAGATTGTGATCGGTCTTGGATTGGATACCAATTCTATTTGTGCGGCCTTGCTGCACGATACTGTTGAGGACTGCTCAGATAAAACCAATCTCAAGGAAATCGAGACGAAATTCGGAAAAGAAGTCGCTTTGCTGGTGGACGGATTGACCAAGCTGGTCGATTTGAATATTGAGGATAAGGAAGAGGCGCACATCGAAAATATCCGCAAAATGCTTCTTGCTATGTCCAAGGATGTACGTGTAATCTTTATTAAACTTTGTGACCGTTTGCATAACATGAGAACACTTTCCGTAAAAACCGATGCCAAGCGACGTACTACCGCACTGGAAACGATGCACGTATACGCTCCTCTGGCACACCGTCTCGGTATGCAAAAGATCAAGCAAGAGCTTGAAAATCTTTGCATTTCTTATCTCGACCCCATCGGATATGCGGAGATTCAAAGTTATATTGAGGAAAAGTACGGTGAAACTGCAGGATTTATCGAGAACATCCGAGGCGCGGTTGCGGAAAAGCTTCAGGAAAATCAGATCAACTTTACCTTAGAGGGAAGAATCAAATCGGTTTACAGCATTTATAAAAAAATGTTTAACCAGAATAAAAGCTTTGATCAGATTTATGACTTTTATGCATTGCGTATCATTGTCGATACAGAATTGGAATGTTACACGGCGTTCGGTTTGATCCATGAAATGTTCAAATCGGTTCCTGGGCGGTTCAAGGACTATATTTCTACGCCCAAGCCCAACATGTACCGTTCATTGCATACAACGGTTATCGGACGGGACGGTATTCCTTTCGAGGTACAGATCCGTACATGGGATATGCACCACGTGGCGGAATACGGTATTGCCGCGCACTGGAAATACAAATCGGGAGAGCGCTCCAAGGAGGAAATCGATAAAAAGCTGGAATGGATTTCTCGCTTGGTGGAAACCGAAGACGAGACAAAGGATCCCGATGAATTTCTGAATGCGCTGAAAACCGATATTTTCCATGACGAAACCTTTGTTTTTACCCCCAAAGGGGATGTAATTGCGCTTCCTCAGGGATCCACGGTGATTGATTTTGCCTATTCCATTCACTCGGGAGTCGGCAACGCGATGGTTGGCGCAAAAATTAACGGAATGATTGTTCCCATCGACCGTTCACCGGAGACGGGAGATATCGTGGAAATTCTGACATCCTCTTCCTCAAAAGGACCGAGCCGTGATTGGCTTTCGATTGTTAAGACCAGTGAGGCGAGAACCAAGATTCGAAGCTGGTTCAAGAAAGAAAAGAGATCGGAAAATATTGTTGCCGGTAAGAGTATGATCGATACGGAGCTTCGAAAATGGACGAAAACCTGTACCGAGGCACAACGCAATGAGATGGTTGCCGCTGTTGGCAAGCGTCTTGGATTTATGAGCGCGGATGACCTGTACAATACGTTGGGGTATGGCGGCATTTCTATGGGCAAGCTATCCGGCAAGCTTAGAGATGAATACGAGCGTACGCTTGATTTGTCTGAGCCGGATTTGTCCGAACCCTTGACGGTTGAGCAGATCAAAACATCCGTAACCCCAAAATCCATGCATAAGGGCGGCGGTATTGTGGTAGACGGTGCACACGGATGTCAGGTGAAATTTGCCCGTTGCTGCAATCCTTTGCCGGGAGATGATGTGATTGGATTTATCACCAAGGGCTTTGGTATTTCCATTCACAAATGCGACTGCCCCAATGTGGAGATGAACCGTGCTAACCCGGAAAACAAGGATCGATGGGTTGAGGCTCATTGGGAAACAGATTCCTCCGG
>JAFVRI010000092.1 GCA_017504335.1 Clostridia bacterium | reverse complement strand
CGGTAGTCCTTCCTAACGGAACAGGTAAGAAGGTAAAGGTTCTCGTATTTGCAAAAGGTGATAAGGTTCAGGCAGCTCTCGACGCAGGCGCAGAGTACGCAGGCGGCGCAGAGTATGCAGAGAAGATCCAGAAGGAAAACTGGTTCGATTTCGACGTTGTAATCGCAACGCCCGATATGATGGCAGTCATCGGCCGTCTGGGTAAGGTTCTCGGTCCCAAGGGACTCATGCCTTCTCCCAAGGCAGGTACCGTTACTCCCGACGTTGTCCGCGCCGTTACTGAGGCAAAGGCAGGTAAGATCGAGTACCGTCTGGATAAGACCAACATCATCCACTGCCCCATCGGCAAGGCTTCCTTCGGTGCCGAGAAGATCCAGGAGAACTTCGACACTCTCCTTGGCGCAATCATCAAGGCAAAGCCCGCTGCTGCTAAGGGTCAGTATATCAAGAGCTGCGTCGTGGCTTCCACGATGGGCCCCGGCATTAAGGTCAACCAGGCAAAGCTTGGCTAATCAAGCCGAAAAGAAACGGAGTGCTTCCACGAAGCACTCCGTTTCTTTTTGTCGTATTAAGCCTGTACCGTGCAAAGAACGCGCAGCAGCAGAGGGTGAAGCAGGGACGCGGACGCGATGGTAAGCGGTGTCGGATGCAGCTCCAACGCGGTTTTCAGAACCGTTCCGTCATCCGAAAGCGAAGCTTCCGCTCCTTCAAAGCAGGAGCATTGCAAAAACGGGAACGAACGCGTAGCATCGGTCGCAGATGCGTTTGCTCCAAGACCGATTGGGCTCGAGAGGTCGATTGACAGCGAGAGTGTAACACGCTCGTCTGACTCGGAAAAGCTTGCTCCGCCCGACTTTTGACGCAGCGTAAGGAAGGCACAAAGGAGAAAATCGAGCAATCGCCGCTCGTCCTGTCGGGAAAGCGCGGGAAATGCTTCGGGTAGAGTGATCCGCTTCGGATCGCATCCCGCAAAGTTGGCAAAACGCAAAATGGCACTGGAGAGCGGAATAGACGCGCGGTCCTCCGACATTGCTCCGTCGACGTAATAAAAGATCTCATCCAGGGTCCTTAGCACTTGCACGTCCTGCGCGCGGGCACGGTCGGAAAGCGATGCAAACGAGGGAGAGATGCTGAATTCCGTGTGTCCGCCAAGTGAGAGCGCGCGAAGAAGCGAGGCACCGTGCGCATCGACCGTCGTTTCGGGCGGCAGATGAGGACGGATCACCGGAACGAGCCCCGTGTCGGATAGGTGATCGGCAAAGACCAAAATGGCGCCAAGGGAGGAACGGAGCAGCAAGCGGCGGTGCGAGGAGATCGCGGTCAACAAGAAGTTGCGCTCGGAGGAGGAAAGACCGACGCTGTGGAGAAAATCCCCGTCGAAGGCTGGCAGATTTCCGCGATAGGAAACGGTTGAAAAATCGCGACGCGCATCCAGAACAGCGCAATCCTCCAGGCAGATGCGACAGCCGCGCACGCGCTTGCGTTCCCAGAAATCAACCTCGGGAATATAGCTTTGTAAAAGAGTTTGTTCCGATTCTACGGACATCGCGGTACCTCCAATGGTGATATGAATAAAACCGACATATAGGAGTATAGCACAAAGCGACGAAAAAGTCAACGCTTCACGATCTTTTTGCAATGCAGACGAGTTTTTTTCAAAAAACCTCTTGCAATTTGAAAAAAGGTATGGTATAATAACACCTGTTGCAGAGAATCTGCACACAGGGGTATAGCTCAGCTGGTAGAGTACCGGTCTCCAAAACCGTGGGTCGCGGGTTCGAATCCTCCTGCCCCTGCCATTGAAAGGGCTCAAGCTTTTTGACTACGCAAGTGTAGACTAAAAGTTTGAGCCTTTTCTCATTTTCACAAATTTACACGCTCAAAGAACTCCGTCTCAAACTGGGACGGAGTTTTCATTTTCAATGTTCTATGCATTCTGACTTCGTTGTAATACTCAATATATTCATCAATCACCGCCGCAAGATCGGCGGTAGAATCGTAAATGTGATAATAAATCGCTTCTTTTTTCAGCGTATTGAAAAAAGACTCACAAACAGAATTATCGTATGGGTAGCCCGGTGCCGAAAAAGACTGTCTGCACTTCAATTCTTCTAAATGCGTTCGAAAAGCATACGAGGTATATTGAACACCTTGATCGCTATGAAAGATAAGATTTTGAGGTTGCCCCCTCTCTTCAAAGGCTTCATCAAAAGTATTCATTGTGAGGACGGTATCAATGGTGCTGGATATGCCGTATGATAAAATCTTCCTTGAAAACAAGTCGATTACCACACACAAAAACATATATTGATCCTTTACTTTCACATAGGTAATCTCGCTTGCCCAAACCAAATTCGGTGCTTCAGGACTGAATTCTCCGCGAATAAGATTGCGAAATTTATTGCGCGACAATGACTTTTTGTGTTCCATTGTGTATGGTGCTGATTTCACTTCAAGCCCCATTTCTTTCATCAACCGACTAATGCGCGTTTTACTGACTTGAAAACCCTGCTCTTGTAGCTTATACTTAATAGGGTTTCGCCCGAAGCGCTCTTTGCTATGGTAAAATATTTCTCGAATCATCACGCTAAGTTCTTTATCCGCAAGCTCGTATCGGTTAGGAATATCGCCTTTCTTCTTTCGGTTGTAATATGTACCTCTCGGTATTTGAAGAGCCTCACATAAAACATGGATTGAATATTTACCTTCCAAGCGTTTTATTTCAGCGACCTTTTCGGTGATGGACGAAGTAACACCGCACTTCAATTCTTTGGATGCCGCCACGATTTTATTCAGCTTATCAAGGTGTGATTGGGCTTTGTGACCGGTATTTGCAGTTTTTTTGAAACACGAAAAAAGTGGTTTTCTTCGTATTTCTTTTTCCATTTAAACAGCGTGCTACGGGCAATTCCGTATTTTTCAAGAGT
>JAFVRI010000091.1 GCA_017504335.1 Clostridia bacterium | reverse complement strand
GGGAAGAAATACAGGCTTGGCATTGCGCCAAGCCTGCGGTTTTCGGTTTGGATCAAAGAACAGCTTGCCCGTTTGCATCGGAATCCTTTTGGCGCTGTCTTTTTTTGATCTCGCGTCCAACCACCGTTAACAACAGCAATCCCAGTATGGCGGCGAGAAAATTGACGCCAACGAAATTGAGCCAGATGCCGTTCAGACCCAGGTTCCATAGGGCGCCGAGCATCACGATAGGGAAGACGAACGCCGTTGCCACCGACATTACGGTTGCCAACACCGGTTTTTCGATGGCGCTGAGGAAGCCCTGCGTGGTGACCGTAAACCAGCGGAAGAGATAAGCAAAGCAGAACAGGCGAATGGCGCGTGTGGATTCCTCCAGAAGCATGACGTCCTCGGCATTGGCAAATAGGGAAGCCACCGTGCCCGAGAGGAAAAACAGGAGAGAGGTGGACACCAGTCCCACCGTGGCGGTTCCGATGTAGGCGCATTTAACGATCTTTTTTACGCGGTCATAGCTTCCGGCGCCCCAGTTGTAGCCGATGGCGGGAGCAAGCGAATCACTGATGCCGTAGAGGAGCGGCCAGCAGAGATCGCTGGAATACATCAGCACCGCGTAAACGGCAACCGCCGTGGTGCCGCCGTTTTCTCCCCACACCTGCGTGCCGATCGTCATCAGGGAGATGTTCATCAGAATGGAGGTCACACGCCCCGATACGTTGCTTAAAAACACGGGCGAGCCGCATGCGGTGATCTCCCGGAACATGGCAACGTGGAATCTTGGCTTCGTAAATTGCAGCAGCGTCTTACGCCGTAAAAACGGGATCATGGCAACGATGGAAGAGAGGCACATGGCAACCGAGGTGGCAAGCGCCGAGCCCACCACGTCCATATTGAGCCCGATGAGGAAAAAGGTGAGGAGCGCCAGTGTGGCAAGATTGCAACCGATGTTGATGACCATGCTGGTTTTGACGTATCCGCTGATGCGCAGATAGTTGTCCATGGCAAAGAAGATAGAGGCCAGGGGACTGCAAAGCGCGCAGGTACGCAGATAGCGCATGGAGGTATCCAGAAGCACGTCGTCGGCTCCCATCATCCGACAGAGCGGCTCGGCGGCCAAAAACATCACCGTTCCCATGAGCACCGAGGTGATGAAGATCATGATCACCGAGCAGGAAAAGACGTTGTTTGCGGTATTGTGCTCTTTTTTGCCGAGCGCGATTGAGATCGGCACCGACGCGCCCACGCCAACCAGATCGGCCAGCGAGAAGTTGATCATTACGAGCGGCATGGCAATGTTAACGGCGGCAAATGCGCCCTCGCCGAGCTTTTGCCCGATAAAGGCGCCTTCGATGATGCTGTATATAGACATGGCAAACATGCTGACCATGCCGGGAAGCGCCACAATGAAAAAGAGTCTCCATGGACTCATCGTGGCATACATAGCTTCGGTATCGCGTTTCATGGGGCGGTTCCTCCGGATGCGTGATCCCGTGCAAAAAAACGCCGATTTCGGTCATTGGTCCAACCTGCCTCGGTGCATTTTCGGGGTTGCCTATAGTATACCCCAAAAAGATGGAAAAGTCAATAGCTTTCGGGCCAAGTGCAGCTTTTTGCAGAAAGACTTCGCTGAATCTCGAAATAACCTAAAAAATACAAAGAAAACCGACAGAAGTCAAATTTTTTATTGACTTTTCGGGGGGAGAGTGATATAATTATGTACAAAACTCATTCTATAGCGAGGATTGAAACATGAAGGACAAATTAGAGGCCCTGCTCCGCGACGGAGCGGCAAAGATCGAAGGTGCGCAAACCGAAGCCGAGCTTCAGGAGATCAAGAGCACGCTCCTTGGAAAGCAGGGAAGCATTACCGAGCTGCTCAAGGAGATCCCCAAGCTGGACGTATCGCTGCGCCCGGAGATGGGAAAGGCAGTCAACCGCGTCAAGTCGCTTCTCACCGAACAGATCGAGGGCAAGCGCGAGGATCTGAAGCTCAAGGCATCCGAGATCTCTCCCGATTTCGACTGTACCATTCCCGGATTTGAGCCGAAGATCGGTGGCCTGCATCCCATCACGCAGATGTGCTACGATCTTAACGATGCCTTCCGCTCCATGGGATTTGAGGTGTTCAGCGGCCCCGAGATCACCAGTGAATATTACGCGTTTGACAATCTGAACTTCCCTCCGAACCATCCGGCTCGCGAGAGCATGGATACCTACTGGCTGGAGGGCCACGATACGGGTGATGCGGCCGACAAGCTTTGCCTCCGTCCTCACCTGACGGGTGACAGTGTGCGCTACATGCAAACGCATAAGCCTCCTTACCGTTTCGTATATCCCGGACGCGTGTACCGCAACGAAACCACCGATGCCCGCCACGAGCGCGCGTTCTTCCAGTATGAGGCGCTGATCGTGGACAAGGATTTCACCTATACCGCGGGAAAAGTGATGATCAAGAGCATTCTTTCCAAGGTGTTTGGTCAGGACGTGCCCGTGCGCATGAGAGCCGGCTTTTTCCCCTTTGTGGAGCCCGGCTTTGAGATCGACATGGGATGTCTGGTTTGCGGCGGCAAGGGCTGCAGCGTGTGCAAGCACGTGGGTTGGATTGAGATCATGCCCGGCGGCACGCCTCATCCCAACGTTCTCCGCGCGGCAGGACTGGATCCCGACGAATACACGGGATTTTACGTCAACATCGGACTGGACCGTCTCGTGATGATGCGCTACGGGGTGGATGACGTCCGTCTGTTCCACAGCACCGACCTCCGATTCTTAAAGCAGTTCCATTAAGGAGGACAGAAACATGAAAGTATCACTCAATTGGATCAAGGATTACGTAAAGCTTCCCGAGGACATGGATCTCTCGCGTCTGGCCTATGACCTGACGATGTCCACGGTGGAGGTGGAGGGCGCCGAGCGCCTGGCTGACCGCTTTGACAAGATCGTGGTTGGAGAGATCAAGGAGGTCGTCCCGCACCCCAACGCCGACAAGCTCCGTGTGTGCAAGGTCGACGTGGGCGCAGAGGAGATCAAGGACATCGTGTGCGGCGGCTCGAATCTCGAGGCCGGTATGAAGGTTGTGGTGGCCTGCCCCGGCGCGACGGTGCGCTGGCACGGAGAGGGCGAGCCGGTGGAGATCAAAAACGCCAAGCTGCGCGGAGTGGCGAGCTTTGGTATGATCTGCGCATCGGTGGAGGTTGGTCTTGCCGATCTCTTCCCGGCAACCGAGGAGCACGAGATCATGGACGTGACTGCATTCGGCGCGGCGGCGGGAACCCCGCTTGCCGAGGCGCTGGACCTGGACGATATCATTCTGGAAATTGACAATAAATCGATGACGAACCGTCCCGACCTTTGGGGACACTACGGCATCGCGCGTGAGCTGGCGGCGCTTTACGATCTGCCGCTCGTTCCCTTTGAGGCCTACGCTCCCGAAACCAAGGAGACGTATGACGTGCGCATTCTGGACACCGCGCGTTGCCCTCGCTATATCGGCGCGCGCATCGAGGGATTAGGCGTCAAGCCCTCTCCGTTTGCCATGCAGAGCCGCATCTGGCGCGTGGGCATGCGTCCCATCAACGCGCTGGTGGACGTGACCAACTACGTCATGCTGGCAACCGGCCAGCCGACGCACGTGTTTGATTCGAACCATATCATCGACCGTATCGAGGTCAGACGTGCCAACGCGGGTGAGAAGCTGCAGCTGCTCAACGAGAAGGAGCTGGAGCTCTGCGAGGACGATCTCGTGATCGCCGACGCAGAGGGAGCCGTTGCGCTGGCAGGTGTGATGGGCGGCGCCAAGGATTCGGTGCTTCCCGAAACCGAGAGCGTGATTCTGGAGGTTGCAAACTTCGAGTCGCGCGGCGTGCGCAGAACCTCGCTCCGTTACGATAACCGCACCGAGGCATCCTCGCGCTACGAAAAGGCCGTGGATCCCGAACGTTGCGATCAGGCGCTGTCCCTCGCGATGAAGCTTTTTGCAGAGCTGTATCCCGAGATGAAGGTCACGGCTTTCTGCGATCAGTATCCCAACAAGCTGACGAGAGCCGAGATCGACGTGGAATTTGACTGGCTGGACAGACGTCTCGGCAAGCGCATTCCCCAGGAGGTCGTGGCAAACAAGCTGGGCAAGATGGGCTTTGAGGTCACCTTTACCGGCTCCGGTATGCATATCGTGGTACCCACCTGGCGTTCCACGGGTGACGTTTCCATCAAGGCGGACATCATGGAAGAGATCGCGCGGATGTACGGCTACGAGAATTTTGAAGCCACTACCATCACCACCTCCTTTGACGGCGCGATCAACCAGCTCGGCGTCGATCTGGTGCGCAGGGTCAAGGAATATCTCGCATTCCGTTGCAATATGCAGGAGATCTTTACCTACCCCTGGATGA
This sequence comes from Clostridia bacterium, assembly GCA_017504335.1. Classification (GTDB taxonomy): domain Bacteria; phylum Bacillota; class Clostridia; order Oscillospirales; family CAG-272; genus HGM12713. The sequence continues at coordinate 7,114 of JAFVRI010000091.1, read as the reverse complement.
CCGATGAGTTTGTAACGGCGCTTCTGCCGAGCACCGAGGGCATTCTGGCGCTTGCCACGCCTCCCGCTCCCAACGAACGCTATATCCGTTCTTCGCTTCTGCCCAACATCTGCAAGGCGATCGTGAAGAACGAGCGCAATTTTGACGAATTTGATATTTTCGAGGAAGCACAGGTTTTCCTGGACCGTGACTATACCTCGGCGTACCGCGGAGAATCGCTCCCCGCACAGAAGAAGCACCTCGGGTGCGCCTTCGTGGGCTCCTCGGATCACGTGTCCGAGCTCTTCCGTCGCGCCAAGGGTGTGATCGGCTCGATGCCCCGGTATACCCATATGGAGGGCTTTACCTTTGAAAAGCTCGAGAAGCCTTACTGGGCAGACGAGACGGTATGGCTGAATATTTGTCTGGACGGAAAAAAGATCGGTGATCTTGCGCTCCTTTCCAAGAAGGTGGCCCTGGCGTGCGGCATCAAGGTGCTGTCGGCGGTGCTGGTCGAATTGGATATGGATGCGTTCGTGCCCTTCAAATCAAGAACCAATCGCTTCTCCCGCGTGCCGGAATTCCCGATGAACAATTACGATCTGTCGTTCCTGGTGGATTCGATGGTCAAGTGGGAAGAGATCCGTGCTTGCGTGATGAGCAAGAAGAACGATCTGCTCTGTGACGTCCTCTTTGTGGACGAATACAAGGGCAAGCAGATCCCCGCGGGCAAGAAATCGGTAACCGTTCGTTTGGTGATTGGCTCGGGCGAGAAAACGCTGACGGGTAATGAGATCGAGGCCGTGGCAAACAGCGTTCTCAAGCGTCTTGCCAAAACCATCGGCGCCGATATCCGCACGGCTTGATGGCAAAGGCAGCGAAACACGGATTCTCATTCCTGAGAACAAGATTACGGAGGATAGACTATGAAACGCAGTGAGATCAACGCGGCAATTCGCGAAATGAACGCGATGTGCGAAAAATATGCTTGCTATCTGCCCCCGTTCTGCCATTTTGCCCCCGAGGAGTGGCAGGAGAAAGGGCACGACTATGACGAGGTACGCGACTGTATGCTCGGCTGGGACGTGACCGATTACGGATACGGTAAATTTCATTCTCAGGGAACAACGCTGATCACCATCCGCAACGGATCTCGGACAATGCCCGATCGGTATCCCAAGGTGTACGCCGAAAAGCTGTTATATCTGCGTGAAGGACAGGTGTTGATCAATCATTTCCATTGGTTCAAAACCGAGGACATCATCAACCGCGGTGGCAGAACGCTTCTGATCCGTGTGTACAACGCGCATGACGATGAGAGCGTGGATTATGAATCCGACGTGACGGTGCATACCGACGGAAGGGAATATACCGTTCCTGCGGGCACACAGATCCGTCTGACCCCCGGTGAGAGCATTTATATCCCCCAGCGTCTCTACCACGATTTTTCGGTAGAGGAGGGAACGGGACCGGTTTTGATCGGTGAGGTCAGCCAATGCAACGATGACAACACCGACAACCGTTTTGCGGAGCCTGCGGGACGCTTCCCCGAGATTGAGGAGGACGAGGCCCCCTACCGCCTGCTTTGCAACGAGTATCCGGCGGCAAAGGACTGAAGCGGGCAAAAACAGAGGCCTTGCTCCGGTATCCGATCCGGTTGACAAAAAAGAAGGACGAAGAAGGAAAGCTTCTTCGTCCTTTTCGTTATTTTGCGCGGGGAAGAGAGCTTGAACACCTCCACAAACGCCGCGGCTCATGCAATTAAAATCGCTTCTCCTGGCTTGCGCGGCGTTCCGGGCGGTTTGCGAGCAAACCGCGCGTGAAGAACCGTGAACGTTTACCAACACCAAAAAGAGACGCCCAAACCTTTGGTTTGAGCGTCTCTCTTTGGTGTGGGTAAAAGGACTTGAACCTCCACGAAGTTGCCCCCACCGGAACCTGACGGTGACGTTACCTCGGTGAAAGGTTTAGCCTTTTCCGTCGGGAGTATATGGAATTATGGCTTCTCCCGTATTTTTATGAATCCATATTTCATCGATAACAGACCAATGATCTTCAACATAGTGTTTTTTTAATATAACGTAAACAAAAAGAGGTGCATTTTCGTTGTATCCCGGCACAATGATATATCCTTTTTCACCTTCGTCCCCAAAAGGATTCCAATACGCTTGGGCAAGTAATACTGCATCAGCCTGTGAGATTTTATTCACCCAAGAAACTTCAAGAGGTGAAAACTTGATTTTTGTTTTGGGATTATCCTCAAAATATTTTATTATCTCCTCTTCTGTAACCTGCTTATCTCCGATATAATACTCGGCATTGGGTTCACCGTCATTGACAATATGCCAGAGCGATCTCTCTTTTATATCTATGCCCTCAAAATAAAGCTGATTTTCTCCGTATTCAAAATCGCTTCCATTGTGATTCCAAGAATGCGAACCGTCTGTTTGGAGATAATATAGGTTCCTAAAAACAAATGAATAAAGGTAAACGGTGCCTTCGTAATAGCGAAGTATTAAAGTGTCACCGAAGTCAATTACGAGTTCACTTACACCGTCCTTGTCCATATCCGTATATGCATATTCCAGATTTTCCTCGTCTTGAAGATGGGGCATATTGTAAGGTGTGATGACATCCATAAGATAGAAGTACGACGCCCAGCGCGTATCAAACACCGGTTTTACTCCATTTAAAACTTGCTCATATGCCATAATTGCCAGGTCTGCTTCTGTAAAGGCATCATTATCAAAGGTGCTTGTACGAATGGGCAGAGTGACAGACTCGTCCATCTCGGAATTTTGGTTTAAATATATGAGTTCGAGCGCCATTTCACGTTCCGTGAATTCTGCGTGCGATATCGGCATAACCTCGTGGGGAGAAAAATCCAACGAAAACGCCTTAAAAAATCCGTTCTTGTCAAATATATCTCTTACCACAAGAGAGCCTTTGGTTGCACCGTCATCTTGCGACGCACCAACGCAAGCCAAAAGATTTCCCGAAACCGCAACTACATTAAGATATTCTTCGGAGAAACGATCGTTCTGTATGTCATAGTATTTGCTCACCGATGTGCCCGTTCCCATTCCAATGCGAATTTCGATCATCAATTTGTCGATTATGGAGATCCTAAGCGGTCTATTTGTGACCTCAACAAGCACCTCTTTGCCCCATCGGTCATAGATGTGATATTCGTTTTCACCGAGCCCTACGCGTATGATTTTATAGTGGTCGGTGGAATCAACGATCTGACCGTATTCCTCATCATCCGAAGTGTTGTTCCCATCGTTGTCGTGATCATGATTGGTGTTATTTGTATCATTTGTGCCGTTCTCCGCGCCGTTATCGGCATCGGTCGAGCTGTTGCCGTCTATTTTCACGTTGCAGGAGAACAGCGATAACACAATCATCAAACACATCAAAACGGCAACAAGTTTTTTCATCAAATTTTCCCCTCCAAAAGTAGAATTGTAAGATCAGTATAGCATATTCAAAAAAGCTTGTCAAGGGGCTTTTCAAAAGTGGAGCGAAAACCCTAAAATCAATGATTTTTAGGGCAAAAAAAAGAGGATCGGTGGGGGAAGAAAAAATAGTGTATCGGATTTGAAATGCTCCACAAACGCCACGTATGGCTTGCTGTAAGCATTTATCTCTTGAACGATGGCGTTCCGAGCATTTTGCAAAAAAACGTACGCAGAGAAGGATCAGCTTTTATCAACACGAAAAAAGAGAAGCCCAAACCTATGTTTTGAGCTTCTCTTTTTGGTGCGGGTAAAAGGACTTGAACCTTCACGAAGTTGCCCCCACTAGAACCTGATGGTAACGTCACCTCGGTGAAAGGTTATTTTCCGCTATAGATTGGCACGTAGTCTTGGCATTTTCCCGTTACAGAGTTCACAAAAAGATGTTCCATACTGCTCCCTAAAAGCACTCTTAGATCATTTTCATCTCTCCCATAGTGATCTATCTGCAATCCGATGTGATAATACCCCCAAGCTGATGAAGGAGGATCCAATATCATAATGCGATTAATCCACATTGAGCCTGCACCATAGTCGGTGAATCCATCTTCTGTTCCCCAATACTCGGATGCGATTTGTAGAGCTTCCTCGGAAGTAATTTCCTTTTGCCACGACACCTCAAGCGGATCAAATTGCAACCAAAATTCAGGTCCATCATTGATATTCTTTAAAAACTCTTTCTTTGTTACTTGTTTGCCCTCCATATAATATTCAGCGTTCGGCTCACCATCGTTGACAATACGGTAAAGCTCGTTTGTTTTTAACTCTGTGCCTTCAAAATATATTCGGCTGCCGCCGTATTCAAAATTTTCTCCCGTATGATTCCAAGAGTATGACCCGTCGATATACAAATGAGATAATTGACGGAAAGTAAACGAGTAAAGGTAAACAATCCCCTCATAGTAGCGCAAGATCAATGTGTCTCTGCAATCAATGACAAGCTCTTCTGTGGAATCACCGTCAATATCTGTATAGGCATAGCGTAAATTCCCGCAGTCGCGAAGCAAAATGCGCTCGTACGGAGTTCTGCAATCTGCCAAATAGTTGTATTCCTGAGTATCTATTTCATATACTTTTATTTCATTCTCCAATACCGCCTCGTACATTTTCATAGCAGTCTCGGCTTTGGAGAGCTGCAGAGTGGTATTATCGTCGTCTGTGCTATCATCATTTACATCGGATAAGCTGGTGTTTTCGTTTGACGATAAATCATTTTGATTTTCATTCGACATACATGAAAACAGCGAAAGTATCATGATCAAACAAAGCAAAAAGGCAACGGGTTTTTTCATCAAATTTTCCTCCGAAAACAGTATTGTAAGGTCAGTATAGCATGTGCAAAAAAGATTGTCAAGGGTTTTTTCAAAAGTGGAGTGAAAGCCCTATAATTGATGAATTTGGGGGCAAAAAAGGAGGCTCGGTGGGGGAGAAAAAATAGTATGTTGGACTTGAACTCTCCGCAAACGCCGCGTATCATGCGGCGATATGTTCCAAAACATCTATGCGGCGTTCCGGCGTTTTGTAAGCAAAACGCGTGTGAAGAACCATGAACGTTTACCAACACCAAAAAGAGACGCCCAAACCTTTGGTTTGAGCGTCTCTCTTTGGTGCGGGTAAAAGGACTTGAACCTGCACGAAGTTGCCCCCACTAGAACCTGACGGTAACATCACCTCGGTGAAAGGTTTTTCAAAATTATTTCCACAAATAAATAAAAAAGAATTTTCCGGTGTATCCGTTATATTCTTTCCAACCTTTAATTTCAGTCTGTTCACCGATCTTTTCTAATAACAGTTTTCCTGCTGTGTCTTTCCAATCTCTTCTTGGACTGCAAAAAACGAACGGAGCACCGTCAACAATGCATTGAAGCCACAGCTGGGCACTACCAATTCCAAACTCGGCGCTTGTAAAGGATGTAAAAGGAATTTCCTTTTTCACCTTCAACTTATCATTAGAGCAAATAATGGCGGTATCTGTGATTTCAGCAATATATCCTTGCATTCCAACCTTCTGAGGTAGAATTCCACCGCCTTGTCCAACGATCATATTAAATGTTTTGCTTTCGTCCAAACCGTTCTTTTCGCAATATTTTTTCAATGATGACATGTTTGTTCTCCTTATATTTTTATTTATTGTCTTTAGAAAACACTAAGCTTCCCTCAATTTTTTCTACTTTAATTTCGGGATATTCAAAATAATCAAACAGCGAGAATTGCCATTCTGTTGGATGAGAATCAAGGAAACGGAATATTTTGTGCATTATCTCATCTCTTTGCGCATCTGTACCGCCATAAAAGTGAATGATAAATACACTTGCAAAGAAAGTCTCACTAACAGTTTTTCTCACTAAATATATGTTTTGAATAATATCTTGATCGATAGATTTGATGTATGACAAAATTTCTTCTAACATTCCATCGGGTAAAGTTTCTTTAGTCAGATTGTCATTTTTGGAAAGGAAGGAGATCTGCGAATCCTGATCAACGTGCTTTTGCGCCAATTTGCCTGCTTTCTTTCGGTAATCCAACAAAGCCTCTTCTCTGCCGGTAAGACAGCAAAAATTACCAATGATATTAAGACCTTCTTCAATGTAGTTGCCATTTTGTTCCATAGCGCGATAGATCAGCTCCATGCCACGCTCGTCATAACGATAAAGCATTGTCGAACCCTTCATAAAGGTTGCGTGTGCAGAAGATAGACTGGGGAGAACTTCGATGACCTTATCACACAGAGCCTCAGCATCTTCATGTTTTCCAAGCGTTTTCAAATCGGAAACAAGGTCGGCATATGTTTCCGGTGAAATCGGATTTCCTGCTTGATGCCATTCTTCAAGTCGCGCAAGCGGCTCTACAAATTGCTCGTTACGATCATTTTTATAGGTTTTTAAGCGTTCCTCGTAGATGATATTCTCGGAGAACTCAAGAAGCTTTTGACACTCTGCAATATATTCGTCCGAGCTTTTTGTCTCTGTCAGGGAAAGGTCTTGAATTCCCAGCGCGTTCATACGCATTTTTAAGGTTGGATGGGTGGCATTATTAGCAAGTATCTCTTTGGAGACCAGTTCATTCCAATATTCGCTTCTCTCGGAGATAGCCTTTTTGAAGTCTGAAATTCGGTTTGTAAGATAATCCGCCTTTAACTCTTCAGGTTCATAAAGAGAGGTTTCGTTTTTCACACAGCTTTCCCAAAAATACATTTTGTCGTAATGTGTTTTCAAAAGAGCAGATACGGCAACTTGGGGATCACCGTGTTTTGCCATTGTTTGATCGGCGTATAATTCATTTACCACAGACGAAGCATAATCATAAAACATATAAATAAATGCATATTTTGTGGCAAAAATCAAATACAGCTTTGAGAGGAATACACTAAGCTTATTGTATCCTTCACTTTCTTCACAAAGCCAAGTATGGTACTGTGATTCACGGAAGGCTTTTCGGTTATCGTCGGAGACGTGTGCAAATTCATGTAACAAAATGTTGTACAGTTCTTCCTCAGACAATGTATGAAGAAGAATGACACCAAGTTGAAGAATGGATCTTTTTTTATCCTTAATAATACTTGCGGAGCAATTCCAATTAAGCAATATAAGAATTTCATCTGTACTACCTACACGGTC